>JACPZX010000068.1 GCA_016195325.1 Acidobacteriota bacterium | reverse complement strand
GGGCGCGACCTCATCCCCCCCCTGCGGCGCTGGCTCAAGCACGCCGAGTCCTCGGGCTCGCGCGTCTCGGTGCGCGCCAGGATCGGCCACGCCCTGCTGCTCGTCGGCGCCATCCACAACGTCGCGATCCCCGAGGAGGAGCGGATCCTCCAGGCGATCGACGAGTTCTGGAAGGAGCAGCCGGAGGAGGCCGACGACGGCCCCGACGCACCGGGGCACTGGGTGATGTAGGGCCCCTCAGTCCCCCGTCACCCCGGTCGGATCCGCAATCAGCATCGGCTCACCCGCGAGGAGCGCGGCCTGCGCGGCGGGCCTCAGCGCGGTCAGGACGCCCGACGTGCCGGCGCGGGCGCTCTCGTCGGCCGAGTCGCTGTTCCAGATCGAGTCCCAGAAGCCGGGCTTTTCGGGAAGGATCTCGAACCTCACGTCCTCGTCCGCCGGGATCTTCGCGAGCTCCTTCGCGACGGCGACGGCCTTCTGGAAGCCGCCGAGATCGTCGACGAGGCCCAGCTCCTTCGCGCGCCGCGCGCTCCAGACGCGCCCCTGCGCGATCTTGTCGACGGCCTCGCGCGTCATGTGACGCCCGGTGGCGACGTGGGCGAGGAACTGGTCGTAGATCTGGTGCATGAACTTCCAGTAGATCTGATCCTTCTCCTCGGGGCTCCAGCGGTTCAGCTCGCTCCAGAAGCCGGCGTTCTTCCCCTTCGAGAGCGTGCCGAAGGAGAGGCCGACCCAGTCGTAGAGCCCTTTCATCACGAACTTGCCGTAGACGACGCCGATCGAGGCGGTGATGGTGTTGGGCTCGGCGACGATGCGATCGGCGCCGCACGCGACGTAGTACCCCCCCGAGGCGGCGACGTCGGACATCGAGACGACGAAGGGTTTCTCCTTCTTCGCGAGCTGGGTCTCGCGCCAGATGACGTCGGAGGCGACGGCGGAGCCGCCGGGGGAATCGACCCTGAGGATGATCGCCTTGACCGACGCGTCCTTCCGCGCGTCGCGGATCGCGCCGGCGACGGAGTCCGATCCCATGAGCCAGCCGGCCTCCGGGTCGTAGCCGCTGCGCCCGCGCATGACGAGCCCTGTGCCGTGGATGACGGCGATCTTGCTCGACCCGACGCCGAGGCCGCTCCGGCGCTTGAGGTACTCGCGCCAGTTGAGCGTGTTGAGGTGGCCGCCGGCTCTCTTCTCGGCCGCGTCGCGGAACTCGTCGAGATAGCCGATCCTGTCGACCAGCCCCTCTTTCTTCGCCTCGTCGGCGATGAACGGGCCGCGATCGACGAGGGCGGTCATCTCCTCGACGCTCTTCTTGCGGGAGGCGGCGATGTCCTCGACCATGCCGGTGAAGAGGTCGTCGATGAGCGTGGCCGTCGCCTCGCGGTGCGCGTCGGTGAACTCCTTGTCGGTGTAGATGTTCTTCGCGTTCTTGTACTTCCCGATCGCGTCGAAGTCGGGGTAGATCCCGAGCTTGTCGAGGGTCCCCCGCAGGAAGGGGGTCTCGGTGGCGATGCCGCTCAGGTTGACGGACCCCGCCGGGCTCAGCGTGATCTCGTCGAAGGCGCTGGCCAGGTAGTACGGGCCGTTCCCGGGGGTGAACTCCCCGGCGGTCTCGAGGAAGCAGATCGCCCACTTCCCGGACGCGCGGAAGGACCTCACCGCCTCGCGCAGCTCCTGCATCTTGGCGAAGCCCATCGAGAAGGGCTTGATGTTGACCATGACGCCGACGACCCGATCGTCCCGGCGCGCCTTGTCGAAGAGGGCCCTCAGCTCTGCGATCAGCGTCACGTCCCCCTGGAGAAACCGCCCGCGCAGGGACTCGTCCCTCTCCTCCTGGATCATCCCCGACACGTTCAGCTCGACCACCGTCCGCCGCTCGACCCCCTTCGAGAGGGTCATCGCGAGAACGACCACGGTGATCACGGCGGCCAGCCCGAACAGGGCGAACAGGCAGCCTCTTCCACGTCGCGTCATGAACGCCTCCGAGCATCGGCGGGCTGGGGAGATGAGTCGCACCGGCCTATACGCCGGTCGCGGGTCGAGGTTTGATGATACCAGCGGCGGCGCGGGAGAAGTATCATCGCCGCCATGAAACCTTCCATCGAGCCCGCCGTGCGCCGGCACCTCCTCGACGAGGGGGCCCGCCTCCTCGCCTCCCGCCAGTTCTACAAGGCGCATGAAGCGTTCGAGGATCTCTGGAAGGCGGCCTCGCGACAGCAGGATCGCGACCTCTGGCAGGGGCTCTCCCAGCTCGCGGCCGCCCTGGTGAAGCACGACAGGCGGGAGCCCACGACGGCCATCAGCCTCCTGGCCAAGGCGAAGAGCCGCCTCACCGCCGCCCGCCTCGCCGGGGAGGGAGGGACCGCGATGATCGCGTACCTCGACGCCCTCGCCGGGCCGATCGCGCAGGAAAAAGAACTTCCGGACACGAAGCTTCCGAAGATCCTCCTCGAGGCGCTCCGGGCCGTCGAGTAGCTCGCCGGACCGCCGCCCGTCCGCTCCGTGCGGCGGGGCTCACGTCGATGTCGTATGATTCCGGCTCCAAACGCCATCCCGGCCGCCTCGCGGCCGGACACCCCAAGGAGGTCCTTGCCCATGCATTGGAACGCCGCCTCTGTTCGAACCCCCCTCGCCGCCGCGGTCGTCCTCGCGGCCCTCGCCGTCATCGCATCGCCCGTCTCCGCCGCACCCGGCGAGAGCACGTCGGCCGCCTTCCTCGGCAAGGAAGCGCCGGCCTTCACCCTTCCCGACGCTGAGGGCAAGTCCCACTCGCTCGCGGACACGCGGTCGAGCAAGGCCACCGTCATCATCTGGGTCTCCACCGAGTGCCCGGTGAGCAACGCCTACAACGATCGGATGGCGGCGCTCGCGAAGGAGTACCAGGCGAAGGGGTTCAGCTTCGTCGGCATCAACTCGAACAAGGCCGAGACCCCGGCCGCGATCGCGACCCACTCGAAGGAGCACGGCTTCCCCTTCACGGTCCTCAAGGACGCCGACAACGTCGTCGCCGACAAGTACGGCGCGAGCGTCACCCCGGAGGTCTACATCGTCGACTCGAAGGGGATCCTCCGCTACCACGGGCGGATCGACGACAACATGAAGGCCGACGCCGTGACCGCGCACGACCTCAAGAGCGCCCTCGACACGATGCTCGCCGGGCAGGATCTGGCGAAGGGCGAGTCGAAGGCGTTCGGCTGCTCGATCAAGCGGGTGGACAAGGCCGGGGCGTGACGCTCGGCCTCCGGAGCACGAAGCTGATCGCGGGCGCGGCGATTCTCGTCGTCGCGCTCGCGGCGCCCATACACGCGGCAGCGCCGGCGGCGCCTGCCGCGGACTCCCCGCGGGTGGATCCGATCGACGCGGCGGGGATCGAGCGGGCGCTTCAAGAAGCGCGGGGGAAGGTGGTCGTGCTGAACTTCTGGGCGACCTGGTGCGACCCGTGCCGCGAGGAGTTCCCCGATCTCGTCCGGTTCGCGGCCGAAAACCCCGGGCAGGTCGCGCTCATCACCGTCTCGCTCGACGACCCCGACGACGTGGCGGGAAAGATCCGCCCCTTCCTTCGCGAGATGAAGGTCCCGGGGCGCGCGTTCGTGAAGGCGGCGGGCGACCCCGACGCTTTCATCTCGAAGGTCGATCCGAAGTGGTCGGGAGCCCTGCCGGCCACGTTCGTGCATGCCCCCGACGGACGGCGAGTGAGTGCCGTCTTCGGCCAGACGAGCTACGCCGGCCTCAAGGCGGTGGCCGGGCCGCTCCTCCCTCAGGCTCGCTGACGGCCGGGGCGCCGACCGCGAACGGGGCGCTCCTCGAGATTGGCTCTGCGAGCCCCGGCGCGTGGACGTCGTAGTTGAAGAGGTAGATCCCCTCGCCGAGGATTCCGTTGGGGATCTCGCTCGTCACCCCCCAGCACCCCGAGGTCGGATCGGGGGGGCCCTTGAGCCTCAGCACCGGGAAGGTCGCCACCGGCGATTCGCCCGACAGGATCGTCCGGGCCACCGTGACGTCCCCGCCCGTCCATCCCTTCTCCGGGGGGCAGACCAGGAACATCAGGCTTCCCTTCTCCCCGGGGATCAGCCGCCTCTCGCTCCGTGGCGCCGCGATTCCGATCGCGATTCCCTTGCTCGGCCCGAAGATGTCGGCCGCCTGCTCGCGGTAGACGAGGTCCGCCCGAGCCGCAGCCCACAGCTGCGGCTCGGAGACGGTGAAGCCGGTCAGAAGCGGCACGACGACGGAGCGGCGCGCCCCGCCCATCGTCCCCCCCCGCTTCTCGAAGACCGCCGCGCTTATCTCGTGCGGCCCCGTCCCCACCGGGCATGACGCCTCGTAGCGCAGCGAGCCCTTCCCCGCCGCCGCGGCCTTCACCTGCGCGATCGGGAACTCCGCCCCGAACGAGCAGGTGTCCCCCGACGCTCCGCTCACGCGCCCTCTCACCCTCACGATCGCCGAGCCGTCGTCGGGGGGAACCCCGGAGGCCGATTTCAGGAGATCCTCGGCCGGGATCGACGCCTTCACGAGGACCTGACGCCCCCCCTTCGCGCGGCCGAGCGCGAAGGCCTCGAGCGTCAGGGCGAGATCCCGGAACGCCGCGGGCGCGTCGAGGGCCGTCGCGAACCGCCGGTCGAGGCGCTGCTCGGCCGTCCAGTCCACGAAGTACTGGCGCGCGCGCACCTTCGCCTTCCTCTGATCGACGTCCACCTCGATCGTGTGGCGCTTGCCGTCGGCGGCTCCCGACGGCTGGTACGAGAGCACGTAGTAGCAGGCCATCTCGTCGCGCACGATCGGAAAAATCTTCGACAGGTCGTTCGTCCATCCGAGGGCGCGCCCCCCCGTCTCCGCGGCGATCGACGCGTTGAACCCCATCGACCCGCTCTCGGCTCCCTTCATCGCCTGCTGGAGCGGCCCCGTGTCCATGTCCGCCGCCTTCCGGTTCGAGGCGCTGACGTCCCTGCGGGCCTGGGGAGGAGTGTTCGGGCCGTTCTGCGCGGACACCTGCGCCTGCGCGAGCGTGCCGAGGCTCGTGGACGTCCTCCCGATGTCGTCCCCCGACGCGTCCTCGAGCCCCGCGGCGTACACCGGGTAGAAGGCCACGGACGAGCCGCTCGCCTCCTCGACGACGCGGCGGAACTCCGGCGCGATGCTGATGTCCTGCGCGGCGGGAGTCGTCCGCGCCATCTGGAGATAGTACGCGCCCGGCTCGTCACGCAGCGTTTCGGTGAACAGCACGAGGGACTTCCTCCCCGTCTCGCCGCCGAGCGCCGCGATCGTCGAGCGGAGCGCCTCCAGGCTCTTCTTCGCGCGCGCCTCCTCCTCCTTCGCGAACATGCGCGCCATGGAGACCTGGTTCGGGCAGCTCCCCGTCGAGCTGAGCTCGCCTCCGGGCTGCGCGGAGGCCGGCGGCCCGCCCACGTTGGTGCAGGCCTCCGCAGCCACCGCCTGGATGTTGTTCACGCGCGCAACGGATGAATCGTCCATCGTCGATCCCTTCGCGAGGACGCCGTCCAGCGCGGCGAGGAGCCGCGCGCGGTCCTGCGTGTACGGGGCGAGCACGCGGATGTCCCCGGCGGAGTAGGCAAGCACCATCGTCTTCCAGACGGCGAGGTCGGTCGACTCGAGGAAGCGCCTTGCCGCCGCGACGCTGCGGGCTCCCCCCGGCGGCGTCAGGTGCGGGAGATCGAAGTAGAGGACGACGTGGCCCGGATCGGAGGCGGGCGCCGGGGCTCGCGGCGAGTCCGGTCGCGGCGGGCGGCATCCCAGCCGGGCAGTGATCCTCGAACGAGGCGATCGGCGCATCCTTCGAATCGATCCGGAGCTTGAAGCCGCCCATGGTGAGTCCGGCCATCGGCTTCCCGTCGGCGTCGGTGACCACCGCGTCGATCAGGACGAGGTGGACCTCGGTCTGCTCGATCGTGCCGAGGCGATGGGTCGAGTCGCCGGCCCGGGTACGGCTGTCGGGAGGTTGTGTTTCCGGAGCGGCGAGAAGCGACGCGGATGCGAGCAGGATCGCGGCGGCGATCCACGCGAGTCGGGGCATGCGCACCTCTCCAGGTGGTCTCTGCAACGCGGCGCTGCAGGTCACAACTCTACGACCGTGCGCTCCGGGTTGCCACGCACCGGCGATTCACGGCAACGGCGGCGCCCCCACCGCGAACGGGGCGCTCCTCGAGATCGGCTCTGCGAGCCCCGGCGCGTGGACATCGTAGTTGAAGAGGTAGATCCCCTCGCCGAGGATCCCGTTGGGTATCTCGCTCGTCACCCCCCAGCACCCGGAGGCCGGATCGGGGGGGCCCTTGAGCCTCAGCACCGGGAAAGTCGCGATCGGCGACTCCCCCGACAGGATCGTCCGGGCCACCGTGACGTCGCCGCCCGTCCAACCCTTCTCCGGCGGGCAGACCAGGAACATCAGGCTTCCCTTCTCGCCGGGGGCCAGCTTCCGTTCGCCGCGGGGCGCCGCGATGCCGACCGCGAGCCCCTGGCTCGGGCCGAAGATGTCCACCGCCTGCTCGCGGTAGACGAGATCGGCGCGGGCCGCCGCCCAGAGCTGGGGCTCCGACACGGTGAAGCCGGTGAGCGCCGGGACGACGACGGAGCGGCGCGCCCCTCCCATCGTCCCTCCCCGCTTCTCGAAGACTGCCGCGCTGATCTCGTGCGGCCCTGAGCCGACCGGGCACGAAGCTTCGTAGCGCAACGCGGC
>JACPZX010000067.1 GCA_016195325.1 Acidobacteriota bacterium | reverse complement strand
GGCCCCGGCGTAGGCCCGGTGCGCTTCCGGGAAGATCGGGACGAGATCGAGCGACGTCCTCGCCGGGCTCGGCGCCTCGGCCGGCGAGATGCGGCGCCGGATCCAGTGATCGGTGAAGGCGGTGAAACGCTGATCGACGGGCTCGCTCCGCCTCATGTGGCACGCGGCGCAGTCGTCGCCGCGCGCCGCGCGCCCGGCCGGCGGGGCCGCGCAGGGCTTCGTCGCGTGGCAGGTGAGGCAGGCCTTCCTCACGGTGTCCTTCGCGCGCCCCGGCGAGTAGACGCTGACGTGCGGATCGTGACAGGTGAGGCAGTCGATCCCGCCGCCGCTCTCCCGGTAGCAACGGCTGAGGAGGAGCCGATCCCCCTGCCCCGCGATCGCGAAGCGGTCCTCCACGGGGGGATCGTACGTCATCGCGTCGACGAACTCCGTCAGCGCCGTTCCCGGCCGGAAATCGAGGAGGTCGGTGTTCGGCCGCTGCACCCTCTCGCTGGCGTCGGCATCGCCGAGATGGCACTGGAGGCAGACGTGGATCCGCTGCCCGCGCGGGAGCTTCGCCGGGTTGACGATCGTCGAGTCGATCTCCGGAGGCGTGGCGGGCGGGCTCTTCGTCCAGAGCGCGACGTGGCGCTCCCCGGGGCCGTGGCAGCGCTCGCAGTCGATGCCGTGCGGCGTCTCGCGATCGTCGAACCGATTGGACGTCCCCTCGATCGGCCGCATGCGCCCGTTGTGACAGAAGACGCACGAGAGGTCCGCCTCGCGCGTGAAGTAGCGGTTTCGGAGCTCGTACCCCGGGCAGAGATCCCACCCCGGCCTGTCGGGGTACCAGCAGATCGGCATCTGGTACAGGAAGCCGTTCTCACCCGTCAGGTAGGAGCGGCTGTGGTTCCCCGAGCCGAGGGTGTACCGGATGCTCTCCTCGGCCGTGGCGAAGGGGGCGCCGTCCGCGTCGAGGACGATCTGGCGCATGACGTAGCCCCCCGCGGGCGAGGCGGCCATCTCGTACGCGAGGCCGTCGCCGGGAAGTGTGAGACGGTTGTCCTTCGAGAAGTCCTCGACGGCCGTCTCGCGCGTGAGGGGATGGAAGGCCCGCCCCATGCCGGTCCGAGCCGACGTGCGGCCGATCTCGGCGTGACACCCCAGGCATGCGTCGCGGCCGACGTAGGCGGCGCCGGCGGAAGCGGGATTCCCGGCCGCGGGAGGCGCCGCATCCCTTGAGCACGCCGCCGCGCCGAGGCCGAGAAGCGCCGCGAGGATCGCAGAACCGACTCTCACGGGCCGGCCCCGCCGTGAAGGAACCACCGGCGAATCGTCGACTCGGCGGGCTTCCCCTGCGGGGTGAAGCTCACGTCGGCCGGTCCGCCGGCCCTCCCGTCCGGGAACCACTTCCACACGAAGAGGCCGCCGAACCACGGCCTGTCCCACATCGCGCGGAAGAGGGCGTCGAAGCCGAGGGACTGAACGGCAGGGTCCACGCGCTCGTCCGTGTGCCAGACCCACGGCTCGGCGAGCGCCCCCTTCTGGCTGCGATACCCGATCTCCGTGAAGATCACCGGCCGATCGGCGCGTGCGCTCAGCTTCCCGATCTCGTCGGCGCGCAGGGCCCACGCCGCGAAGACCTTCTCCCGGGTCGCCGACGGGTCCTCCGCGATCGGGTAATAGGCCTGGATGCCGATCCAGTCGAGAGCGTCCCAGAAGCGCACCGCCTCGGGCTCCTGGTGCCAGTTGGCGGCGTACGTCACCTTCCCAGGGTAGATCCTTCGGATCTCCGCGATGATCGCGCGCCACTCGGCCTCGCGGGCGGTCGCCGCCGAGAGCTCGGCGCCGATCGACAGCGCCTCGATCTTCTCGTCGCGCGCGAGCGCCGCGTAGTGGAGGATCATCGCGCGGTACTCGGCGAACCAGCTCTTCCAGTCCTCCTCGGTCTTCATCGCGATCGTGCCGCGCCAGGCCCTGTGATCCCGCAGCCAGATCTGAGGCGCGAGAAGGGTCTTGAGCCCCGCGGCTTTCCCCCGCCGCGTCGTCTCGATGAGCCCCTCGTCCGTCTCCCCCCAGAGCACGCGGTCGCTCGTGACGAGCCGGAGCCCCGGATGATCCGCGCTCTCCTGCCACGCGAAGGGCGTTTGGGAGATCCAGTCGGCCCCGAGATCGCGAATCGGCTTCCACGGATCCCCGGCGAGGCGGCCTCCCGCGACGAAACAGACGCCGCGGATTTTCTCGGCCCCGGCGGGGCGTCCTAGGGGGGCGAGGGCCCGATCGGGCTCGGCGCCGATCGACATCGCGAGGATCAGGATCGCTGGCGTCGCAGCGGCCCAACCAGGGTGCATCCCAACAGGATATCCCTTCGCCGTCAGGGGGTCACACGCGGCCGCGTCGCGGCTCCCGGGTCCGTGAGGCGCAACCTGACGTCCGGCGCCGAAGTGGCCCTCGCCGATGCTTCAGGGAAGCGCCGCGCGTCTGAAGAGGGTGATGCCGCCGGCGATGGCGATCGACGAGACGAGCGCGATGAGGCCCCATTGGGAGAGCGTTGGTATGGAGGCGGGGTTCGGGCCCAGGATTCCCTCGATCCAATCGCAATTGGGATCGCCGACGCACCCGCCGGGCGGGGGATCATTCGCCGCCAGCGCGGTCCCGCCCCCGGGATCCGCGGCGACACAGCCGTCGGTCACGTGATCGACGCGAAAGGTCGACTGAAGCGCATTGCCATCTTCCGCGACGCCGAAGCTGATGTCCTGGGCGGCGCAGCCGGGGACGAGCAACCTGAAGCTCTGAAATCCGTTCGTCGCGGGGATGTTCCCCGCCTTCCACTGCTTCCTGTTCCCCGTCGGGGTCACAATCACGACCGCCTGGGACTGCTTGTTGTTTGCGACGGCGAACTGAGCGTCGAACCGGATGAGCGTCATGTTCGATCCCTGCGGGCCGGCGGGGGTGAAATTGATCTGTTCGATCGAGCTTCCGTTCTTCTTCACCTGGGCGCCCGGGATGAGGACCGGATTGGCTGAAGGGCCGATCTCGGCGCTGTTTCCATTGACGACGATCACGATGGAGTCGGGTGGCGTGGCCTTCGCCCCGGCATCGACGTTCCAGCCCTGGACCTTCGGCGGGTTTTGCTCGAAGTCGCCGTTCGCGAGAGCGGCGCGGAGCGGGGCGACCTGGAGCGCCGGAATCGAAAACATCAGGACAATGCGGACGATCACGCGGTATCTCATGCGGGCCTCCTTAGCCTCGTCTTCAAGGCTCGAGTCGGGCACCGGGATCCGGGAGTCCGGTCCGGGGGACGAGAGGCCCCTTATACCGCCAACGGTTGCTACGCGCAAGGAATGAGTCCATCGACCGGGATGGCCGGCGGCGACTTGATTCCCGTTCGGATCGACGGCCGGCGGCGAAGCGTCTACTGGGAGCGAGTCGGCCTTAGGGTGAGTTTCCGCATCGCCTCGAACTGGGGGTTCGTCGGATCGAGCCCCGCCGCGTTGTCGATCTTTGCCGCCGCGCGCGCGGCGTCCCCCCGGTTCGCCGAGAGGCGCGCGAGAAGGAGGTGGGCCTCCGCGGTGTCGCGCGCCGCGATGGAGCGGGCGAGCGCCGCGGCCGAGCCGTCGAGGTTTCCCTCGGGACTGCAGTTCGAAACGGATCGATCAGGCGGGCGGCGTTGCTGCGCTCCTGAGAAGTGCAAGCCCTCCGGCGATGGCGATCGAGGAAACCAGTGCCAGGAGTCCCCACTGGGACAACGTCGGGATCGATGACGGGTCCGGCGTCCAGAGCCCCTGGATGACGACGCAGTTGGGGTCGCCGGCGCAGCCTCCTATTGGGGCGGGATCCAGACTAAGAAGGTTGCCCCCCCCGGGATCGTTGGCGACGCACACGTCAGTGACGTGATCCACGCGGAAGGCGGACCCTACCGCGTTGCCACTCTCCGAGACCGCGAACATGATGTCGAGATTCCCGCAAGCCGGGAACACGATCCTGAAATTCTGAAAACCGTTCGTCGCGGGGAGCGCCTTGAAGAAGATGTTCTTGGCCCCGTCTCTCATGGAAACGACCGCCGAGACTTGTTTGTTGTTCGCAGGAGTCAGATCGAGATCGAAGTTGATGACGGTCTTGTTCGCTCCCATGGGTCCGGCGGACACGAAATTGTTCTGGGCGATGAAGGTCGAGAACTTGAAGGGCGGCACGTTCACACCGATTCCGGCGGTGTGCCCGATCTCGGCGCTGTTCGCGTTCATTCCGACGACGGAGTCGGGTGGATTGGCGGTCGCGCCGCCCTTTTCGTTCCATGCCGCAAGCTTTGGCGGGTTCTGCTCGAAATCGCCATTCACGATTCCAGCCCTCAGTGGAGCGGCCGAGAGAGCGGCGATCGATAGCGTGAGGAATGCGCGAACCATCGCTCGGAATCGCATGCGAACCTCCTGCCCGTCGGCGACGCGCGCCGAAAGTGGCTGAGGGTGTGGGCCTCCGCGGTGTCGCGCGCCGCGATGGAACGGGCGAGGGCCGCGGTCGAACCGTCCAGGTTTCCCTGCGCGGCGAGGACGCGCGCGCGCAGCAGGTGGATGCGCCACCCGTCGGGGCTCGAGTCGGCGGGGATCGCCTCGAGGTTCGCCAGCGCGTCGGCGAGCTGGCCCTGCCCGATCTGCTCGAGGGCGAGGCTCCGGCGCACCGGCGCCGAGCGGCGATCCATCTCGAGGGCCTTCGAGAGCGCCGCGAGGCGCCGTTCGGGCTCGGCCTCCAGGAGCGCGCGCACCAGGGCCTCGTAGATCGGCAGCGGCGGATCGGCGAACGCGGCCAGAGCGGAGGGGGGGGTCGTCGCGGCGCGGTCGGCGTCGCCCGCCGCGGCCTCGGTGACGAGAGGATCGGTGAGGGCGAAGACCCCCGCCAGCGTTCCGGTCCGCGCCCCATCCCAGACCTCTCTCGCGCGCGCGGCGTCGAAGAGACGGCAGGCGACGGTCACGCCGCTCTTCGGATCGAAGCTGAAGGTCCCCGTGATGAAGCGATCGGCGCGCGCGGCCGTCACGATCTTGAGCGTGGTCGCGAGCGTGACGGCCTTCCCGTCGGGCACCCCGGCCGCCTCCAACGAGTCGAGCCTCTCCGATCGCGTGAGGGCGTGCAGGCCCAGGAGCTCGAGCCGGTCGGCGACGCCCAGGGCGAGCGCTTCCCCGATCCAGTTGAGGCTCCTCTCGGCGGAGACGTTCTCGAACGGGAGGACGAGGTAACGGTGAGGGGCCGCGGCGAGGGAGGGGTGGGGGAGCGCAAGAGCGACCGCGAGCGCCGCCGCGCGGCGGACCGCCTTCCGCGGGGCGCGGAAGATCACTCCGCCGACTTCTCGCGCTGGGGGCGGCGCACGACGGAGCGATCGTTTTCGGCGACGCACCGGCCGAAGAACATCTTGCCCGCCGCGGTCTGGACCACGCTGGTCACGGTCACGTCCACCGTCTTCCCGACCTGTTTCGAGGCGGCGTTGACGACGACCATCGTGCCGTCGTCGAGGTACGCGACGCCCTGATCCTGCTCCTTCCCCTCCTTGACGATGAAGACCTTCATCGTCTCGCCGGGGAGGACGACGGGCTTGAGCGAGTTGGCGAGCTCGTTGATGTTGAGCACTTCGATTCCGGAGAGCTGCGCGACCTTGTTGAGGTTGAAGTCGTTCGTGATGATCTTCGCCCCGATCCGGCGCGCGAGCTCGATGAGCTTCTGGTCGACCTCCTTGACCTCGGGGAAATCGGTCTCGACGACGCTGACGTTGACGTTCGGGTTCTTCTTGATCCGCTGCAGGATGTCGAGCCCCTTGCGCCCCCGGTTGCGCTTGAGCGGGTCGGACGAATCGGCCACGGCCTGGAGCTCCCGCAGGACGAACTGCGGGACGACCAGGACGCCGTCGAGGAATCCGGTCTCGGCGACGTCCGCGATGCGGCCGTCGATGATGACGCTGGTGTCGAGGAGCTTGCTCGTCGTCGGCGCCGCCGGCTGCTCCGAGAGCATCTGACGGAGCTGCGAGAGCTGGAACGTCGCGGCCTTGTGGCCGAAGACCACCCCTCCGGCGTAGGCGCAGACGAGGAGGACGACCGGCCTCACGAGATCCAGCGACACGCCGCCGATCCGCATCCCGGGCCCGGTGCCGGCGAAGCGAAGCAGGAGAAAGCCGAGGCCGCTCCCCGCGACGACGCCGAGCAGTCCGCCCACGAGGACGATGAAGCGGGCGCGGCGGAGGCGCCACTCCACGAGAGCGGCGAGGGCGCCCGCCGCCAGCCCCGTCAGCGCGTTGACCGCGACGTTGGCCCAGCCGGGAAGCGCCGCGATGACGAACGGGGAGAGGATCGCGCACGCGACGCCGCACGCCAGGATCAGCGACGCGCGCATGAGCAGGACCGGCATCGGATTCTCCCACGGGCCGCCCGTTCTCGGGCCCGCCGTCGTCCGGAATCTAGTGGTGCCGCGCGCCCCCTTCAACGCCGGCGGCTTCCCTCGGCGGTGAAGGCGTCGCGCCCCGCGATCGCCTCACCTGCCTGAGGGGGCGGAGGATACCCGGATTGTTCGGGCTATTTCAAGCGAGTCCGCGGCCGGTGGAGCCCCTACCTATATATATGCGCTGAGCGCGACGGTCATTCCCCGAGATAGACCCTCTGCACCCTGGGGCCGAGGCGCGTGAGCAGCTCATACGGAGTCGTGCCCGCCGCCGCCGCGACCTGCTCCGGCCTGAGGAGCGATTTTCCCGCCCGCCCGTAGAAGACGGCGTCCGATCCCACGCGCGCTCCGGGGACGTCGGTCAGATCGAGGGCGACGGAGTCCATGGAGACGCGGCCGATGATGGGGGCGCGCGTGTCGTTCACGAGCGCGTGGCCTCGATTCGACAGCGCGAGCGGCAGAGCGTCATGGAAGCCCAGGGGGACGGTTCCGCGCAGCGTCGGTCGTTCCGCGCGGAACGTGCGCCCGTACCCGACCCACTCACCCGTCGGGATGACCCGCACGTCGGCGATGCGCGATCGCAGCGTGACCGCGAGCTCCAGGGGAAGCGCGTTCGCGACCGCGTCGCCGGGGTGGATTCCGTAAAGCCCGAGCCCGATGCGGACCATGTCGAACCGCGCGCCCGGGAAACGAATCGCCCCGGATGTCGCCGCCGCGTGGCGCACCACGCCGGGGCCGAATCGCGACTGCACGGCGGCGGCGCACTCGGTGAACGCGGCGATCTGCATCTCGGTGAAGGGATCGGAGCCCGGGTCCTCCGCGGCCGCGAAATGGGTGAGAACACCGGCGACCTGGACGCGGCTCTCCGCCGCGAGGAGCGCCATGACGCCGGGGAGCTCGGCCGGCGCGATCCCGAGGCGATGCAGGCCCGTGTCAATCTTGATGTGGACGCGGACGTCGCGCCCCGTGTCGCGGGCGCATTCCACCACGCTCCCCGCCATCTCCTTCGAGTAGACGGTGAGGTCGAGGCTGTCCCGGAGCGCCTTCTCGCATTCCTGCGATTGCGGGAGGTGCACGAGGATCGGGAGGTGGACCCCGCTCGCCCGGAGCGCGACCCCCTCGTCCACGAACGCCACGCCGAAAGAGTCGATGCCGGTGTCCTGCAGCCAGCCTGCGAGCCGCCTCACGTCGGTGCCGTAGGCCAGGGCCTTCACCATCGCCATGATCCGGACCCCGGGACCGCAGAACCTCCGGATCCTGGTGAGGTTCTCGTGGACCGCCCCGAGATCGACGATGAGCCGGGTGGGGCTGAGCACGTCGAGCGCCTCGGCGGCGCGGCGGTGGAATCGCTCCGAGCGCGCGGCCTTGAAGAGGACGGCGTCGCCGGGCTTCAGCTCGCGCTGCAGGAACGCGTGCAGCTCGACGTCCTCGATGGTGTCCACTCGAGCCGAGGGGGCGAGCCGGGTGAATTCGGAGGCCGTCAAGGGGAGCCCGGGGTTGTCGCCGAGGCAGACGAGGCGATCGAATCCGAACTCGTGGGCCAGCCGGCCGACCAGCACGTGCTCGTTGGCCGAGGCCCCTCCGGAGCTCTCCATCCCTCCGAAGACGAAGACCTTTCGGCTGCCTCGCCGGGCGACCTCGGACGTTGTCTTCAGGGCCACCTGCACGGACAGCGGGTCGGCGCTGCAGCAGTCGTTCACGACGGTGACGCCCGCCTGCGTGTCCCAGATCTCGAGGCGGGTCGGAAGGGGAGTGTAGGCGCTGAGAACCCGCTCGATGACGTCGAGGCTCACCCCGAGCGCGTGGGCGACGGCGGCGGCGAGCATAAGATTGGAGACATGTTCCGGCGACCTCGCCGGGATGGCGATGTCGAGGCGCCGCCCGGAGCTGAAGGAGGCCTCGACGCGGGCCGAGGCGGCCGTGTCGTGCTCCGAGTAGGCCAGCCATGGATGGTCGCCCGCGCCCCGCGACGTGACCCGCAGCGTCGGCAGCCCCGGGAGGCGCCTCTCGAAGATCGGGTCGAGATCGCCGGCGGCGATCCACCCGGGGTGCCGGATCCCCTCGAAGAGCGCCAGCTTCTCGAGGAGCAGGTGCGTCTCGTCGCTGAAGTTCGCGAGATGGGCTCGCCCGATGTTGGTCAGGACCCCGTGCGTCGGGCGGAGCATCCGCGCCAGGACGCGCATCTCTCCGGGGGCCGAGACGCCCGCCTCGAACACGTGCACGGCGGCGTCCAATGGGGCGCGGAGGATCGCGAGGGGAACCCCGATCTGGCTGTTGTAGCTCCCCGGGCTCGCGTACACCCGCATCACGGTCGCGAGCATCGTCGCGAGCGTGTCCTTCACCTCCGTCTTTCCATTGCTGCCTGTGATGGCCACGATGGTTCCGGACAACCGGTCCCGGTAGTCGGCGGCCACGCGCTGGAGGGCGGCGAGCGGGGAGTCGACGGTGACGAGCGGAATGGGGAATGGCGCGGGGAGACCGTGATCCCGGCTCACGAGCGCCGCGGCCGCGCCGTTCCGCGCCGCGTCGGCCGCGAACGCGTGACCGTCGGTGCGCGCTCCCTTGAGGGCCACGAAGAGGCTCCCCGGCATCGCGTGACGGGAGTCGATCGTCACGGAGTCCACGGCGACGTCCTCGCCGGAGCGGGCGGGGAGGTCGCCCGAGACGAGGTCCGCCAGCGCGCGCAGCGTCGTCTGAAAGCCGGCTCTCCGGTTCGTCGTCATGATGCAGCGCTTCCAGCGGGTCAGGTCCGGGTCGTGGATCCGGAATCGCAGCTCAGCCGGGACCGAACGAGTCGACGGGGTTCTCGAACTTCGTGTAGTCGCGGATGAAGACGAGATCGACGGATCCCGTCGGACCGTTGCGCTGCTTGGCGATGATCGCCTCGGCCCGTCCGACCAGATCGGGATCGTTCTGCTTGTAGTACTCCTCGCGGAACAGGAGGACCACGACGTCCGCGTCCTGCTCGATGGCCCCCGACTCGCGGAGGTCCGAGAGCTGCGGGCGGTGGCTGCCCGTGCGCTGCTCGGGGGCGCGCGAGAGCTGCGAGACGGCGATGACGGGGACGGCGAGCTCCTTCGCCAGCGCCTTGAGGGATCGCGAGATCTCGGAGATCTCCTGGTTGCGGTTCTCGACGCGATCGCGACCCCGCATGAGCTGGAGGTAATCGACGACGAGGAGATCGAGCCCCTTCTCGGCCTTCAGGCGCCGCGCCTTGGCGCGCATCTCGAAGACGCTCATGCCGGCGGTGTCGTCGATGTAGATGGGAGCCTCGGTGAGGTCCGCGAAGGCCGGCGTGAGCCTCTCCCATTCCTCCGCTCCGAGGCGGCCTGTGCGGAGCTGATGGGCGTCGACGCGCGCCTGGCCGCAGAGCATGCGGAGGAAGAGCTGCTCGCGGGACATCTCCAGCGAGAAGATGCCGACGTGCTTGCCGAGGCGGGTTCCCGCGTGCTGGGCGATGTTCACCGCGAACGCGGTCTTTCCCATCGAGGGGCGGCCGGCGACGATGACCAGGTCGGTTTGCTGGAGCCCGGAGGTCATCTCGTCGATCTTGTCGAACCCGGTCGCGACGCCGGTGATCAGCTCCTGGTGCTGCTGCACGCGATCGATGTACTCGAGGGTCGGCTTCGCGACCTCGCGGACGTGCACGAACGACGACCGCATCTGGGTCTCGGCGAGGGCGAAGATCTCCTTCTCGGCCTCGTCGAGGAGGGACGTCGCCTCGTCCTGCGCCTCGAAGCACCGGTTCAGGATCCGGTTGGCGCTGCCGATGAGGTTTCGGAGGATCGACTTTTCCTTGACGATGCGCGCGTAGTGCTCGACGTTCGCGGAGCGGGGGACGCCGTCGAGGAGCGACGAGATGTACGGGGCTCCGCCGACCGACTCGAGCCCCCCCTCCCGGGAGAGCTCGTCCTTCAGCGTGATGAGGTCGATCGCGTTGCGCCGGCCGCCGAGCTGCGCCATCACGCGAAAGATCTTCCGGTGCCCCTCGCGGTAGAAATCGTCCTCGACGAGGATCTCCTGCGCCTGGTCGAGCGCGCGATTCTCGATGAGGATCGCCCCCAGGACCGAGCGCTCGGCGTCCAGGTTGTGCGGAAGCGTCCGTTCGAGAGTGATGTCGGCCATGGCAGGGTTGCGGAGTTCCGTGGGTGCGTCGGGTGCGGCGATCCGGGGCCGCGGGGGCAAAAATATAGCACAGCGTCCGGCGCTTCCGATTGATAAGGCGGGCCCGGGGCTGTAGCTTCAGATCCGGCCGGAGGAGAAGAGACGGTCGCCGCGGAGGCAACTCCGGGGAGGAAAGTCCGAACTCCGCAGGGCAGCGTGCTGGGTAACGCCCAGTCGGCGCAAGCCGAAGGAAAGTGCCACAGAAAACACACCGCCCAAGCGTCGCGGCGCCGCAAGGGGCCGTGGCGACGGCAAGGGTGAAAAGGTGCGGTAAGAGCGCACCGCACCTCCGGTGACGGAGGTGGCCAGGTAAACCCCACGCGGAGCAAGAGCAAATAGGGGAGATGCCAAGGGGTGGCCCGCCCTGACGCTCCCGGGTAGCTCGCACGATCCGGCGGGTAACCGCCGGGCTAGAGGAATGACCGTCGCCCGGGGCCCAGCGCCCCGGGAACAGAATTCGGCTTATTTTCTCCTCCGGCCGGCTCGATTTCGGAAAGGAAGCGGCAGGGCTCTCCCCGCCGCGACGAGAGGTGCATGAAGAATGAGATCCTGCGCGCCGCCGACGCGCTGCGCGACGAGATCCTCGAGATCAGCCGGGACCTGCACGCCCACCCGGAGCTGAGCCTCGAGGAGGAGCGCTCCGCCCGGATCCTGGCGGGGAAGCTCCGCGAGGCCGGCTTCTCGGTTTCAACCGGCGTCGCAGGGTTGAAGACCGCGTTCGTCGCGCGGCTCGACGGACGAGCGTCGGTGCCGACGGTCGCGATCCTCGCCGAGTACGACGCCCTCCCCGGCATCGGCCACGGGTGCGGCCACAACCTGATCGCCGCCGCGGGGGTCGGCGCGGGGCTGGTCCTCGCGCGCGCGGCGGGCGCGGGCGGAGGCGCGACATCCCCGGGGCTTCCCGGCGCACTGATGGTGATGGGGACTCCCGCCGAGGAGACGATCGGCGGAAAGGTCGTCATGGTGCGCGAGGGGCTCTTCAAGGGGGTGGACGCGGCCATGATGATCCACGGTGGGGCGGAGTGGCGCGCTTTCAGCGACTCGCTGGCCTGCGCCTCGATCGAGGTGACCTATCTGGGGCGCGCGTCGCACGCGGTCGCCTGGCCCGAGAAGGGGATCAACGCGCTCGACGCGCTCATCCAGCTCTTCGTCGCGATCGACATGCTGAGGAAGCGCCTCGGCCCCGAGGTGCGGGTTCCGGGCGTGATCCTCGAGGGGGGGGTGAGGCCGAACATCGTCCCGGCGCGCGCGGTCGGCGCCTTCTCGATCCGGGCGAAGTCCACTGGCCGGCGCGACGCGGTGCGCGCGGAGGTCGAGAGGGCCGCCCGCGGGATCGCGTCGGCCACCGGGTGCGGCCTCGAGATCCGCGAGACCGACGAGCCCTACGACGACATGGTCACGAACGGCGCGCTCGCCTCCCGTTTCCGGGATCACCTGGGGTCGATGGGGATCGTAACCGTCGACGGGCCACGCCCGAACAAGGGGTCGCTCGACATGGGCAACGTGAGCCGCGCCGTGCCCTCGATCCATCCGTTCATGCTCGTCGCGCCGGAGGCGACGCCGATTCACACGGCCGAGTTCGCCGCGGCCACCCGCACCGCCGCGGCCGAGGAAAACCTGATGATCGCGGTGAAAGCGCTCGCCCTGACGGCGTACGACACCCTGGCGGACGGAGCGCTCCTCGAAGCCGCCCGGCGTGAGTTCGCCGCCATCGCCGGAGCGAAGGCCGGGTCGTGAGCGCCGCGCGGCTTGCTCCCGGGGGACCCATCGCGGTCGTCGCGACCGCGGGGCCCGTGACGCCGGCGCTCCTCGAGTCCGGGCTCTCTGTCCTCCGCGGCTGGGGGCACGCCGCCGCCGCCGGACCGTCCATCCGGAGGCGACGCGGATTCCTCGCCGGCCCGGACGAGTGCCGCTCGGCCGATCTGGACGCCGCGATTCACCGGAGGGATCGCCCCGCGATCTTCTTCGCGAGTGGAGGCTGGGGGACGGCGCGCCTCCTCGACGCGATCGATCTCCGCGCGCTGCGGGCGCGTCCGCGCGTGCTCCTGGGATACAGCGATCTCACGTCGCTCTTCATGGCTCTTCAGACGGCGAAGCGCCCGTACCCCTATCGTTACGGCCCGAGCGTCTCGGAGCTCGGGGATCCCGGGGCGTTTCACGCGCCGTCCCTGCGCGAGGCCCTCTATCTCCCGGAGCCATCCATCGCGCACTCCCTCCGCGGGGTCCGGACTCTCAGGCCCGGGCGAGCCGCGGGGAGGCTCATCGGCGGGTGCCTCACGCTGCTGAATCACCTGCTGGGGACCGCGCACGATTCCTCGTGGGACGGGTGCATCCTCTTCTGGGAGGATCTCAATGAGCCACCCTACCGGATCGATCGAATGCTGCAGCAGCTCCGGCTTGCGGGGAAGCTGGCGCGCCTCGCGGGAATGGTGGTGGGCACGCTCCGGGGGTGCAAGGCGGTCCCCCCCACGGCGGGGTGGCCCATGTCGAAGATCATCCTCGAGGCGACCGCCGGGACACGGTACCCGATCGTCACGGGCTTCCCCACGGGGCACATCCCGCGGAAGCGGACCCTGCTGATGGGGGTCCCGGCCGAGCTCGACACGCAGCGCTCCCGGCTCTTGATTCGGTCGGGAGGCTGACGCAGCTCTCTACTTCGGCGGGTTGCTCAGGTCGAGCTGGATGACGCCGAGCGACTGGCTCAGATAGTGAAGCGAGTCCGACGAGAGGCCTCGCGCGCTCGGGCCGGCCTCGGGGCCGGTGACGTCGGCGATCTGGATGTGCTTGATGCCGCCGGCGCCTTCGGTGTAGATCTGGACGTTCTCCGCGTTGAAGCCCGCGGCGCGACGCAGCACGACGATGCGGACCGTCTCCGCGCCGTTCGTGTAGTAGTGGACCTCGCCGTCGATGACGCGGACGATCGTCGCGGTCCGAGCTCCCGCCGACCGGAACCCTTCCGCCTCGCGTGACGGGCCCTGGGTCACGATGGATCTCTCGGCCTCGAGGATGCGGTCGCGCATCTCGCGGCGCACCGTGTCGTTGAACCGCTTCTCACCCCGGCCGCCGGCCAGGTCGATGGCCTCGGAAAGCGTGAGCTTGAGCGCCTGGCCCCCGTCGCGGACGAGCACGTGGACGTTTCCTTCCGAGAATCCGGCGGCGATGGCGTCGAAGGTGACCTTGACGAGATCCTTCCCGAAGAACCGATCGAGAAGGACGACCGCCCCCTCCTGGCCGCGTCCGGACGCCTCGACGCGCCCGAGGAGATCCGCCGCCTTCTGCGGATCCTGGTGGAGCAGCGTATCGATCGCGAGCAGGCTGACCTGCGCGCTGCGATCGCGGGTGCTCTCCTCGAGGAAGCGCCGGTATTCCGTGGCGTCGCCCGCGCGGGCCGTCCTCGTCCCGTCCTCGTTGCCGTGCTCCTTCAGGGCGGCCTCGGCGCAGCGCACCATCAGCGCGCGCGCGTCCTCGTTCCATGGGCTCTCCGGGTACTTCCGCGTGAGAGTGCGAAGCGTCTCGTAGCCCATCGCGGGGCGCCCCTCCTCCAGGAGGGAGAAGGCGGTCCAGTAGAGCGAGTCGTCAAGGTAGGGGCTCTCGGGGAATCGACGCGCGAGATTCTCGAAGACCGTGCGTGCCTTCGTCCACGACTCCTCGAAGATGAGGGATCGTCCCTGGTTGTACAGCTCCTGATCCGGGCCACCGGGGTCCGCGATGAGAGCCATCGCGAAGAGAGGGAGGGCCGATCCGAAGAGCAGCGCGAGAGCGGTTCCGCCGATCCTGAGATGCATCGTCGGGCGTGCGTCAGACATTGGAGTGTCCCTTCGAGTCACGACCGTTCGTGGTGTCGAGCAGATCGAGGGTGCCGATGAGCCCGGTCAGGTTGAGAGTCATGCGCACGTCGGCGATGACCTGCTTCTGGTTCGCCTGATCGACGCGAGAGATCGTCGTGAGAACCGTGGCGATCTGGTCGAGCAGGTCCGCGAGCTTCCGGCTCTGGACCCGCCGCGCGACCTCCTGGTACCGCGTCACCTCGTCGAGGAGATCGCGGCTCGACTGCCGGAAGAACGTCGGATCGGTGTCCGCGCCGAGGTTCGAGAACTCCATCAGGACCATGCGCGTGCGACGGAGGAAATTATGTGTGTCGCGGGAGAAGTCGTCCAGGTTGTCGAAGTAGTTGCCGACCGACGCGCCGGAGATCGACGTCAGCCCGGCGGCCTCGCGCGACGCATCGCCCCCCGGGGAGACGCGCCCGGCCGAGATCTCGACCCCTCGCCACAGGCCGACCGAGAACGCGAGAGAGGCGACGATCGCGACCGAGGCCGCCCATGCCAGCCAGAAGCGGGCCCGGTGACGCCCCGGCGCGGGCGCGTCGTCGGCCTCGAACGCGCCGGAGGCGAGGAGGCGGCGCCGGAGCTGCGTCCACTCGTCCTCCCAGGTGGATCCGTCGAGGGCGGAGCCGCGCATCGCCCCGTCGGCGGCGCTCCACCCGGCATGGGCGCCGGCCGGTGGAGACGATTCCGCCACCAGGAAGAGCGTCTCACGAAGGGAGTCCACCTCCTCGCGGCACTCCGTGCACGACGCCAGGTGCGCGGCGAACGCCTCGGCCGCGCCGGGGCCCATCTCATCGAAGATGTAGCTGACGATGTCGTCGCGCCGCTCCGGGCAGTAGGCGCCCGGCTCCTCGTAGAAATCCAGAATGTCGCTCATGAGCCCCTGATGTCCGGCGCGCCGGCGAGCGCTTTTCGAAGCGTCACCACCGCGCGATGGAGAAACGACTTGACCGTTCCCTCGCTGATGTTCATCGCCTGGCTGATTTCCTTGATCTTCATGTCGTTGTAGAACTTCATCACGAAAGCCATCCTCTCCCTCCGGGGGAGCGTGGCCACGAGGCCCTGGATGCGCTCGGCCATCTCGCGCCGGCGCAGCTCCTCCTCGGGCCCCCTCGGGGCGACGGGCGGCATGTTCGCCCGAACCATCTCCTCACGCTGGTCCAGAAGGGTCGTGGCCGTCCTCCTGTCGCGCCTGAAGTTCAGGCAGAGGTTCATCGCGATGCGCGTGAGCCATGTCGCCAGCGTCGAGTCGCCACGGAACTGCCCGACGGCCCTGAAAGCCCTGACGAAGGTTTCCTGGACGATGTCCCGGGCGTCCTCCGCGTTTCCCGTGTAGTGGAGACAGACCCGGTAGACCCTCGGACGGTACTCCTCGAAGAGAATCCGAACCGCGTCGACGTCCCCTGTCTGGAGCCGGCGGAAAAGCTCCATCTCCTCGGGCGGCATGGCCACGGACTTAGACTCCGCACCGGGGTCAATGGTTTACGAGCGCTCCGGCGCCAAATGGGAACTTGTGGATCCGCCGCCCAGCGCGGCGCGAGGTCGGAGTCGAATCGTAGTTTCGGCCGCCGACGCCCGTCAAGCGGCAAGGTGCTCACCCGAAGCGTCTTAGTCCGGCCGCGTCGTCGGCGGCCGGGGCGGCTGGGGTTATACTGCGCCGCGGGAGGGCCCGATGATCCGTCACGTTCCCGCGAGCGAGCACTATCGGCACGAGAACGGCTGGCTGACCGCGCGCTGGCACTTCTCGTTCGGCGACTACCACGACCCGGACAACGTCTCGTTCGGCCCCCTCCGGGTCTTCAACGACGACCGCGTCCGGCCCGGGCGCGGCTTCGACAGGCACCCGCACCGCGAGATGGAGATCATCACCTGCGTCTTCTCCGGGCGCCTCGAGCACGAGGACAGCTCGGGGAACAGGGGGATCCTGGAGCCGGGCGACGTGCAGGTGATGTCGGCGGGGTCGGGGATCGTGCACTCGGAGCGCAACCCGTCCGAATCCGAGCTGCTGCACTTCTCGCAGATCTGGCTGACCCCGTGGCGCCGCGGGGGCGATCCGCGCTACGCGCAGAAAAGTTTTCCCGCGGAGACGCGCGCTGGAAAGCTCCTTCCCGTGGTCTCGCGCGAGGCCAAGACCCCGGGAACCCTTCCCATCCATCAGGACGCGTTCATCTATCTTTCGGATCTCGGGGCGGGGGAGTCGGCCACGCATGTGCTGCGCCAGGCGAGGGGCGCGTACGTGTTCCTGGCCACGGGGAGCGCCGTCGTGAACGGCATTGCCGTGGGTGCGGGAGACGCGGTGAGGATCCGGGAGGAAGCGGCCGTCGCCCTCGAGGGGGGCCGGGACGCGCGATTCGTCGTGATCGATCTGGTCTGAGGTCCTGACGTGAGCTCTGCCCTCGATCTCCACCGGATGCAGTTCGCCTTCACCATCACGTTCCACTACATCTTTGTCCAGCTCACGATGGGGCTGGCGCTCCTGATCTTCGTCCTGAAGACGCAGAGCCTGCGGACCGGGGACCCCGTCCGCGCGGGCGCAGCCCGCTTCTGGGCCAGGATCTTTGGCGTCAACTTCGCCCTCGGGGTCGTGACCGGAATCCCGATGGAGTTCCAGTTCGGGACCAACTGGGCCGCCTTCGCCGGCTCGGCGGGAGGCGTCATCGGGCAGACTCTTGCGATGGAGGGTGTCTTCTCGTTCTTCATGGAGTCCGCCTTCCTCGGGCTCTTCCTCCATGGCGAGAGGCGGCTCGGGCCGCGGGGGCACTGGTTCACGTCGCTCATGATGCTGGCCGGATCGTGGCTCTCCGGTTTCTTCATCGTCGCGACGAACGCGTGGATGCAGCATCCCGTGGGGCACGAGGTCTCGCCGGAGGGGGAGATCGTGCTCACCCGGTTCGCCTCGCTCCTCGGCAATGAGTGGGCGCTGTGGCAGTACCTCCACACGGTGACCGGGGCCGTCGTCACCGCGGGGTTCTTCATGGCGGCCACGGGGGCCTTCTATGTCCTCTGCGGACGATTCCCGGCCACGGCGCGCGTCTTTCTCGGCACAGGCGTCGTCTCCGCGCTCATCGCGTCGGTCGCGATGCTCTTCCCGACCGGTGACGGACAGGGAAAGATGATCGCCGCGCACCAGCCGGCGACGCTGGCGGCGATGGAGGGGCTCTTCCACACCGTCGAAGGGGCGCCGATGGCGCTCATCGGCCAACCGGACATGGAGCGGATGAGCCTCGACAACCCGATCGTCATCCCGCACGCGCTCAGCTTCGCCACGTACCAGCGCTGGACCGCGAGGGTGCGCGGGCTCGATGCGTTCCCGCGCGAAGAGTGGCCGGAGCACGTCGCCATGCTCTACTTCGCCTACCACGTCATGGTGGGGCTCGGGACGATCCTCATCGCGGTCGCCGTCGTCTCGGCGTGGCTTCTCTTCCGGGGAAGGCTCCACGCGAGCCGTCCGGCGCTCTGGATGATCATGCTCTCCGCGCCGTTCCCCTTCATCGCCAACACCGCCGGCTGGACCACGGCCGAGCTCGGGCGGCAGCCCTGGCTCGTCTACGGTCTCATCCGGACGGCGGACGGGGCGTCGCCGGCGGTGTCCGCGGGGAACGCGCTCTTCACGCTCATCGGGTTTGCGGGGATGTACACCGTTCTCAGCATTCTCTACCTCTTCCTCATGCACCGCGAGATCGGACACGGCCCCGAGGCCGTCGCCGGCTCGCCCGGCGCCCCGGGGGATTGATGCCGACGTTCTGGTTCTGCGCGGTCGCCGGCATGCTCGCGCTCTTCGCCGTCCTCGACGGGTTCGATCTCGGGGCGGGGATCATCCATCTCCGGGTCGCGCGAACCGAGCGGGAGCGCCGCAGCGTCCTCGCCACGATCGGCCCGGTGTGGGATGGGAACGAGGTGTGGCTCATCGCGGCCGGCGGCACCCTGTACTTCGCGTTTCCGCGCCTCTACGCCACGAGCTTCAGCGGCTTCTACCTTCCCCTGATCATCGTGCTGTGGCTCCTGATGCTCCGCGGGATCGCGATCGAGTTCCGGAACCACGTCGATCACCCCGTCTGGATCCCTTTCTGGGATGCCGTCTTCTCGTTCGCCAGCGCGCTTCTGGCGTTCACGTTCGGCGCCGCCCTGGGAAACGTCATCCGCGGCGTGCCGCTGGACGCCTCCCGGTACTTCTTCGAGCCCCTGTGGTCCGACGCCGGTCCGGGCGCGAGAACGGGGATTCTCGATCTCTACACTCTCCTGACGGGGGCCACCGCGTTCGTCGCGCTGGCGTTTCACGGGGCCCATTGGGTCGTCCTCAAGAGCGAGGGCGCCGTGCGCGAGCGCTCTCGGGGCCTGGCGCTCCGGGCCTGGTGGCCCCTCGCTCTTCTCAGCGCCCTGTGCGGGGCCGCCACGTTTCGCGTGCAGCCGCTGGTGGCCGAAGGGTACGCACGGCGCCCCTGGATGTGGCTCTTTCCCGCGATGGGGGTCGCCGCTCTCGTCCTCAGCCGCCACTTCACGGTGCGCCGGCGCGAGATGGCGGCGTTCTTCGCCTCGGCGACCTTGCTGGCCTCGTGGCTCGCGAGCACCGCCGCCGGGGTCTACCCAAACCTTCTCCCGTCGCAGATCGATCGGGCCTACAACCTGACGATCGAGAACGCGGCCGCGCCCTCGTACGGGCTCGGCGTCGGGCTCGCCTGGTGGATCCCCGGAATGGTCCTGGTGACGGCATACTTCGCGTACGCGTACCGGCGGCACGCCGGGAAGACGCCGGCCGCCGAGGGAGCGGTCGAGCGGGGAGGCGCATGAAGGATGGGGAGCGAGCGATGGCCTGCTGGCTGATCAAGGAAGAGCCGACGCACTACAGCTTCGACGACCTCACGCGCGAGGGCGGCACCGTCTGGTCCGGCGTGACCAATGCGCTCGCGCTCATTCACATCCGCGGCATGCGGAAGGGTGACGACGCTTTCTTCTATCACACGGGCGGCGAGAAGTCCGTCGTCGGTCTCGCCAAGATCGCGAGCGAGCCGTACCCCGATCCGGATGCGGGGGATCCGAAGCGCGTCGTCGTGCGGGTGAAGCCGATCTCGCGCCTCGTCAGAAGCGTCTCCCTCGCCGAGATGAGGGGGAATCCGAAGCTCGCCGGATTCGATCTCTTGCGCATCTCGCGCCTGTCGATCGTCCCGGTCGGTGAGGCGCACCGTCGCGAGATTCTGCGGATGTCGCGGGCGAAGGCGAAGGGTTGACCGCCGCTCCGCGGAACGCGCGATGCCCACGTACAAGCTGACGCTCGAGTACGTCGGCACCAGGTTCGCCGGCTGGCAG
Source organism: Acidobacteriota bacterium (assembly GCA_016195325.1). Lineage (NCBI taxonomy): Bacteria > Pseudomonadati > Acidobacteriota > Acidobacteriota bacterium. Next base: position 78,247 of record JACPZX010000067.1, on the reverse strand, counting down.
GTCCAGCCCGGACTCCCCACGGTTCAGGGGGAGATCCTCGCCCGGCTCCGCAGCCTCTTCGACTCCCGGGATCTCCTGGTGGCGGGGGCGGCGCGGACCGACGCGGGCGTGCATGCGCGCGGGCAGGTGGCGAGCTTCGATGCGGAGCGCGCCTGGGAGCCGGCGCGGTTGCGCCGGGCGCTGAACGGGCTCCTCCCCTCGGATATCTCCGCCCGTGAGGCCGAGGCGGCGCCCCCGGGGTTCCACGCCCGAAGGTGCGCGACCTCACGGATCTACCGCTACCAGATCGCGGTGGGCGCGCGCCTCTCGCCCTTCCTGGCGCCCTTCGCACACCACCACCGCGGGCCCCTCGACATCGACGCGATGAGACGGGGCGCGGCGCGGCTCCTCGGGGAGCACGACTTCTCGGCCTTCAAGGCCGCCGGCGACGTCTCGTCGACCCCGATCAAGAATCTGCGTCGAAGCGAGATCTCCGCGGAGGGAGACGTCGTGGCCTACACGGTGGAGGGGAATTCGTTCCTCCAGCACATGGTCCGCACGATCGCGGGCACGCTGCTCGACGTGGGACGCGGGCATCGAAGCGAGGCGTGGGTGACCGAAGTCCTGGGGTCGCGGGACAGGGCGCGCTCCGGCCCGAACCTCCCCGCGCGCGGCCTCACCCTCGAGCGCGTCCTCTATGACGGGGCGCCTCCGGCTCCGTTGGCGGCGCCGCCGACACGGTGATAAGATGCGCCCTTTGACGGCTTTGCAGCCCGTTCCGGCACCCCGCCCCCGGGGTTCATCATGACCAGCGACAAGCTTCCACGAGACCTCAGGGAGTTCCTTCGTTCGGATTCGCCGGAGGAGGCGCTCGCCCTCTCGATCGACTTCGAGCGCCTGCCCGCGCACGTCGCAATCATCATGGACGGGAACGGCCGGTGGGCGACGTCCCGAAGGCTCCCGCGCGTCGCGGGGCATCGCGCGGGGATCGACGCCGTGCGGGATGTCGTCGAATCGTCGGCGCGACTCGGCCTGAAGGTGCTGACCCTCTACGCCTTCTCGCAGGAGAACTGGAAGCGCCCGCGGACCGAGATCAGCACGCTCATGGCGCTCCTCAAGGAGTACGTGAGGCGCGAGCTCCAGACTCTCCTCAGGAACAACATCCGATTCCAGGTCATCGGCCGGTTCCACGAGCTCGATCCGTCGGTGCGCGCGCACCTCGAGCGCGGGATGGAGGCGACGCGCCACTGCACCGGCCTCCTGTTCAACATCGCGCTCTCGTACGGGGGTCGCTCGGAAATCCTCGACGCCTGCCGGGGCCTCCTCGAGGCGGCCCGCGCCGGCAACGTGGACCCCGCGAACATCACGGAGGAGGACTTCGCGTCCCACCTGTACACGGCGGGGCAGCCCGACCCCGATCTTCTCATCCGGACCAGCGGCGAGCTGCGGATCAGCAACTTCCTCCTCTGGCAGATCGCGTACGCGGAGATCTGGGTGACGCCCACGCTCTGGCCCGACTTCCGGGCGCAGGAGCTCCTCCAGGCGATCGTCGACTACCAGAAGCGCGAGCGGCGGTACGGAGGCGTGGACGCGGTCAAGAGGCGCGTCGTTTGAAAAGGCTCGCCACGGCCGCGATCGGGCTGCCCGTCCTCTTCGTCATCGTCCGATACCTCGACCCCAGGTACTTCTTCGCCCTCGTCGGCGTCGCGGCGATCATCGCCACGTGGGAGTTCCATCTCATGGCGAAGCAGAGGGGCATTCACGCCGATCCCGTCCTCGGCGCCGCGCTCACGCTCGCCGTCATCGCGAGCTTCGTCGAGCCGCGGATCGGCCTCGGGGCTGCGCTGGCGGCCGCCGCGATCCTCGTGCCGGGAAGGCTCCTCGTCTCGCGCGCCGCCGTGCAGGGGGCGTTCGAGTCGATGAGCGCGACCCTCGCCGGCGTCCTCTTCCTGGGCGTCACCTTCGGGTACGTCGCCGGCCTGATGGGCTCGGGGGACGAGATGGGAAGGGATCTCACGATCTTCCTGCTGCTCGTCGTCTGGATCGCGGACGCCGGGGCCTACGGCTTCGGCTCCTGGATCGGGCGGCACCCCCTGGCGCCGACCATCTCTCCGAAGAAGACGATCGAGGGGGCGTGCGCCGGGCTCGTCGCGAGCGTTCTCGCCGCGTGGGTCGCGAAGCTGTGGTTCTTCCAGAAGCTGGGGGCGCGCGACGCGATCGCCCTCGCGGTGCTGCTGTGGATCGCCGGACTCGCCGGGGACCTGTGCGAATCGCTCCTCAAGCGATCCGCGAGCCTCAAGGACACCGGCGCGCTCTTCCCGGGGCACGGCGGAATGCTCGACCGGGCGGACTCGCTCCTCTTCGGCGCTCCCGTCCTCTTCTTCTACTATCGCGCGTTCATGGTCTGACGGAACCGGAGACCTCGATGACACCCAGGAACATCGCGCTTCTCGGCTCGACGGGCTCCATCGGCGTGAGCACGCTCGATCTGATCGAGCGGTTTCCCGGGAGCTTCCGCGTCGTCACCCTCGCGGCGGGGGGAAACGTCGATCGGCTGGCGGAACAGGTGAAGCGGTTCCGGCCCGCGCTCGCCTCCGTCGCGACGGCGGAGTCGGCGGCTAGGCTCCGCGCGGCTCTCGGAGACCCGGCGCAGTGGGGGACTGCCGCGGCGAGCGCCTGGGGGCGCGGCGCGACGCAGGTGGTCCACGGCGAGGACGGGGCGGTGAGGTGTGCGGCGCACGCGGACGTCGAGGTGGTCGTCGCCGGAATCGTCGGCGCCGCCGGGCTCGCTCCGACGTTCGAGGCCGTCCGAGCGGGGCGCGTGGTCGCGCTCGCCAACAAGGAGGCCCTTGTCGTCGCCGGCCCGGTCATGATCTCGATGGCGGCGAGGAGCGGCGCGACGCTTCTTCCGGTCGACTCGGAGCACAACGCCCTGCACCAGTGTCTCCGCGCCGGCGCGGCGCCGGAAGTCGCGCGGCTGATCCTGACGGCGTCGGGGGGGCCTTTCCTCGGGAAGAGCGCGAGGGATCTCGCCGACGTGACCCCGGAGCAGGCGCTCAAGCACCCCACGTGGCAGATGGGGAGGAAGATCTCCATCGACTCGGCGACGCTGATGAACAAGGGGCTCGAGGTGATCGAGGCCCACCATCTGTTCGGCGTGCCGCTCGATCGGATCGAGGTCGTCGTCCACCCTCAGTCGATCGTCCACTCGATGGTGGAGTACGCGGACGGCGCGATCATCAGCCAGATGTCCCGCACGGACATGCGGCACCCGATTCAGTACGCGCTGACGTGGCCCGACCGGTGGGTCTCGCCGATCCAGGGCCTCGACCTGAGGACGCTGGGGCCGCTGACCTTCGCGATGCCGGACAGGGGGACGTTCCGCTGTCTCGACCTGGGGTACCGCGCCCTGGAGTCGGGCGGCACGATGCCCGCCGTTCTCAACGCCGCGAACGAGATCGCCGTGCAGGCTTTTCTTGACACGCGGCTGGGCTTCCTCGATATTCCCGCGATTATCGAGGGGGCCATGGACCGGCACCGCGTCGAGGAGGCGAGGGACCTCGCCACCGTCGTGCGAGCCGACGCGTGGGCCCGGGAGGCGGCGTCGGCGGCGGTCCTCCGCGGCCGGGGCGCCGGCAGGAGCGTGCATTCGTGAGCCTGACATTCAGCATCACCAACATGCTCGCCACGGTCTTCATCCTCGGCGTGCTTATCTTCATCCATGAGTTCGGGCACTTCGTCGTCGCCAAGCTCGTCGGCATCCGCTTCGAGGTCTTCTCGCTGGGCTTCGGCCCGCGGCTCTTCGGCCGCCGCCGGGGCCACACCGACTACCGGATCTCGGCGCTCCCCCTCGGCGGCTACGTCAAGATGATGGGGGAGAATCCGGACGACGAGCTGCAGGGGAGCCCCGAGGAGTTCCAGAGCCGGTCGCGGCTCGAGCGATTCGCCGTGCTCGTGATGGGGGCCTCGCTCAACATCGTCCTCGCCGTCGCCATCATCGCGGGCATCTACATGCACGGCGTCCCGGTCGCGAAGTACATCGAGGACCCTCCCGTCGTCGGCGCGGTCGAGAAGGGGTCGCCGGCGGAGAAGGGCGGACTCGAGGTCATGGATCGCGTTCTCTCCGTGGGGGACCGCGAGACGCGCACGTGGAACGATCTCCAGCTCGCCGTGGCGCTCAACCCCGGCAAGCGGCTGCCCATCCGCGTGATGCGCGGCGGGGCCGAGACGACGCTCACGGTCACGATCGGCGAGACCGAGCGGGAGGCGATGGGGCGCGTCGGGGTTCAGCCGTACTTCTCGGGAGTGAAGCTCGCCTCCGTCGATCCCGTCGGCCCCGCGGCGCACGCGGGCCTCCTGGAGGGTGACCTGGTCGTCACGGTGGCGGGGCTCGACGTGGGATCGCACCTCGAGGCGGTCTCGAAGGCGCTCTTCGAGAACCACGGGGCGCCGGTCGCCATCGTCGTCCGACGGGGGGCGGAGGATGTCGTGAAGTCGGTCGTGCCGAAGGGGCTCGACGGCGGCCGGAGCGATCCCGGGCTCGCGCTCGTCCCCGAATCCGTGCTCAAGAAGTTCGGTCCGGCCCAGGCTGTGGGCGAGAGCGTGAAGTTGAACTGGCGCTCGGCCGGCGTTCTCTTCGCGACGCTCCGCAAGCTCTTCACCGGACAGCTCTCGCCGAGGACGCTCTCGGGGCCCATCGACATCTACAAGTTCACCGGAGAGGCGTGGAAGGGGGGCGTGATCGCGTATTTCCAGTTCATGGCGATCATCAGCCTGCAGCTCGGCGTCATCAACCTGCTGCCCATCCCGATTCTCGACGGGGGGCACATCTTCATCCTCGGGCTCGAGGGGGTGATGCGCCGGAACCTGAGCACCATGGTGAAGGAGCGCGTGATGCAGGTCGGCCTGGTGCTCCTGCTGCTCCTGATGGGCACGGTCATCTCTCTCGACGTGTACAAGAACTTCATCCAGTGAACCGCCGCACCGCCCTTGACCCCCTGGAGGAGCCATGCTGACGATTCGAACCCGCAGTTCGCGCGCCGCCGCCGTCGCCGCGCTCGCCCTCGCCGCCACGCTCTCCGCGCCGCGCGCGGACGTCACGATTCAGGAGACGACGAAGTTCGACGGGTTCGGGGAGAGCGGGATGATGGGGAGCGAGGGGACCAGCGTCCTCGTCATCTCGGGAGACAAGAGCCGGATGGAGGGGACGAGCAAGGCCACCGGAAAGTTCATGAAGCACTTCGGCGGCGAGGAGGGGTTCAAGTCCGCGCAGATCTTCCGCCTCGATCGAAAGGTCATCTACGCCGTCTCGTACAACGACAAGTCGTACCAGGAGCTCCCGTTCGATCTCTTCAAGCAGAGCCAGCAGGCGGCCGCCGACGCGATGGCCCAGATGCAGGCGACGCAGGACGGGGCGAAGTCTGGCCAGGCGGGGCCGCCTCCGGTGACGTGCGATCCCGTGAAGTTTTCCGCGAAGACCACCGGTGAGAAGCAGGCGATCAACGGGTTCGATGCGACACACGTCGTCGTGACCGGCGACCAGCAGTGCCACAACACGCAGGACGAGAAGAAGACGTGCCATGTCGTCTACACCGCCGACTACTGGCAGACGCCGCTGACCGCCCCCATGAAGGAAGCGCGCGACTACATGATCCGGCAGGCCGCGGCGATGGGGATCGACCCCGAGAGCGCGAAGCAGATGGCCCAGGCGGCGAAGGGACTGATGTCCCAGTTCGCCGAGGGGCTCGAGGGGGTGGGGAAGGAGCTCGCGAAGGCCCAGGGGTATCCCGTGCGATCGCGCCTCCAGATCGAAAAGGGGGGGGACTGCGGCCTCATGGACTCCGGTGAAGGGGGCGAGCAGGGGAACCCCGGCGCGGCGATGAAGCAGGCGTTCAAGGGGCTCTTCGGCAAGAAGAAGTCGGACGACTCGTCCGACAAGCCGTCGGGCGCCGCGAAGGGATCCGAGGGGGCCGCGGACGGAATGAAGAAGGTCTTCGGCACGACGACGGAGGTCACGTCGATCACCACCTCGCCGGCCCCCGCCGACGCCTTCGAGCCTCCCGCCGGCTTCAAGAAGAAGGATCCGCCGACGCTCCCGAAGCCCGCGAAGGGCTGATCCCCCGGACTCCGTAACGCGGCGCGACACGCGTTCCACGCGCGTGTCCGCCGGCGACCGGCTGCCGGTGCCCCGGCGGCGCTCTTCGTGTCCCCGCGCCGCTCCGCGGCCACTCTCCAAGTCGCGCCGCCCATGGGCGTTGCCGCCCTTCTCTCAATCATTCCCAATGGAAGTCCGCGACTGGCACCGCCGTTGCTTTGTACTCCCCCGTGAAGACGGACGTCAAGTCGAGCGGCGGGCGGCGGCACGACGGCCCCAAGGAGAATGACGAGATGGGTGGTGAAACGACGAGAAGGTTCGTCGGCGGAGGAGAAGGGCGGGTGGATCCGGCGACCCTGATGATCTTGCGGGCTTCGGCAGGGGAGCGCGGGAAGGTCGATATCGGGGGCCGGATCTACATCTTCTCCTCCGTCACCACCTTTTACCTTCGCGACGAGGCCACGGGCTTTCTGCACATCTGCGGCGACAGCGTCAGCCTGCTCCGGAAGATCCTCGACCTGCTCCGCGACGCGCGGCGACGGAGCCAGGGGAGGTATTTCCGGCCGGAGCCCTCGGGCTGAGGCGCGCGACCGTATCGGGTGATCAAGGGATGCCCTCCCAAGGCCAGCTCTCCTCATGGTCCTCCCTCGATGCACCCCCCCGGGGGGGCCGAAAGGCCCCCCCACCTCTTTCCCTCTCTTAGTCGGCGCGGGTCCCCTCCCGACATCCGTCGCGGAGGCCCGGCCCGCGCATTATCCGCGGAGGCGCGACGCCTCCGCCCGGAGGAGCACGTCATGGTGAGAAGTCTGTGGATCCGGAGCGCCGCGGCGCTCGCAATCGGCGTCGTCGTCCTCGGCGCGCCGGGAAGCCTCGCATCGGCCGCGAGCTCGGCACCGGCCGGAGCGGCGGTGAAGGACAAGGTCGATCCGGTCGACGTCAACTCGGCGTCGGCCCCCGACCTCGAGAAGGTCCCGGGAATCGGCCCCTCCCTCTCGAAGCGCATCGTCGAGTTCAGGGACAAGAACGGGCCCTACGCGACCGTGGACGATCTGCTCAAAGTGCAGGGGATCGGTGAGAAGTCACTCTCGCACCTTCGCGAATATCTCACGGCCGCGAAGCCGCAGAAGAAGTAGCCGCCGGGGCGCGGGAGCCACGCTCGTCGAGACGATCGTGGCTCTCGCCATCGCGGCCCTTCTCGTCGCGATCGCGATCCCTTCGCTCTCGGGGTTCGTCGGCAAGAGGTCGGTCGACGCGGCCGCCGCGACGATCTCGGGCGAGCTGGCGCGGGCGCGCCAGGAGGCGATCGCGCGGCATCGGTACGTCGGCGTCGCCTTCGAGACCGCGCCGGCGGGCGATCGCTTCGCGGTGTACCTCGACGGCGGCCAGACGGGGATCAGGTCGGCGGAGATCGCGTCGGGAGTCGACGCGCTCCTTCGTGGCCCGATCGATCTGCGCGCCGGCAACGACGACGTGAGGCTCGCGATCCCGGGCCCGGGAGCGATCCCGAAGGTGCCGCCGAGCCACGGCGTGCTCCAAGCGGGGGACGATCCGGTGCAGTTTGGCGGGAGCGACATCGTCTCGTTCTCGCCGACAGGGGAGTCGAGCTCCGGGGCGATCTATCTGACGGGACGTGCGAGCGAGCTGCGGGCCGTCGTGGTGTTCGGGCGGTCGGGACGCCTTCGCGTATGGTCGTTTGATCGGATTCAGCATTTGTGGCGGCAGTGAGATTGCATATGTCAAACGCAGCTGATGGCTAGAGCCCACTCAGGAGGCACGACATGAGCTCGGAGATGAATGGCAAAACCGATCCGCCGGAAGACCCCTCGGGGTACCGCAATCTGCGCGTCTGGGAGAAGTCGTTCGAGCTCGCCGTCGCGATCTTCAAGATCGCCGACAAGATCCCGCAGGGGCTGGGGATCAGCCTGAACGCGCAAATGAGGATCGCGGCGCTGTCAATCCCTTCGTACATCGCGCGCGGCCAGTCGAGGGCCTCGGGAAAGGAGTTCCTCCGGGGGCTCTACCTGGCGCAGGGGGCGCTCTCCGAATTGGAAACACATCTCTTCCTTTGCGCCGAGCTCGGGTACGCGACCGAGCTCGAGATGCGGCGCGTGGACGTGCAGATCCGCGAGATCCGCCGGATGTCGTCCTCGGTGATCAGCCGGCTTCGCGCGGCCGCGGGTTCGGGATCGCTCCAGTCGTTGTCGGAAGAGATAGCGGCCGGTATCCCGGCGGTGCAGGCGGCCGGGCCGGGAAAGTAGCGCGCGGATGGACGGGATCAGACGCGGCAGGCGAGGGACAAGGGCGGACCGTCAGCCACGTGGCACCCCCGTTGCTGAATCCGGGTTGCCCGGCATCGCGGGGCCGCAGGACGGAGCTCACGGAATGCGTCGGGGTCAGGAGGAGATCATGCGAGGATCGGCACTCATCGTCACCGTTCTCATCTCGGCGACGTTGACGTTACTCGGGCTCGCGTTTCTCTCGATGGCGGACACCGAGATGATGATCGCGGCGTCGGGCCGGGACAGCGAGCAGCTCGTGCACACGGCCGACACCGGCGTGCGGATGGTGAAGGCCTGGTTCGATCAGCCCGTGACGGGGAATCCCTCGATCTCCACGCAGGTCCTGCACAAGTTCCTCGGGACCTACGATCTCAGGAACCCGGCCCTCTTCGATCGCACGAAGCGCGTCTTCGACCATGACGGCGACCCGAACACCCCCCCCGTCCTCGCGGACGGCACCGCCACGAAGCCCTTCTACCGTCAGGGGAGGACGCTCTGGTCCCCCTCCGCGTTCATGGACATCTTCCACAAGCCGTATCGGGGCGATGCGACGACCGAGTTCCGCGGCAGCGAGTCGGGCCCCGACATCCTCATCGCGGACACGGTCGGCGCCGTCGACTTCCTCGACAAGATCAACCAGGCGCTCTTCACCGATCAGAGCCGCACCGGGCGCATCTCCCAGATCGCGATCTTCGCCCCGCCGATGATCCCCGTGGGGGGCGTCATGAAGCGCGCCGGCGTCTGCACGATCAAGATCACGGTGGCCAAGTACCGCGGGATGGGACTCATCGGTGTCGTGCCGGTGGTGACCGCGTCGTCGCTGAAGGTGGGCGAGCGCACGGTCAAGGCGGTCCTCGGTGAAGTGCCCGGGACGCTCGCGAGCGGCCCGCTCGAGTCGTGCGGCCCGCTCTCCGTGACCGGAGCCCTGAACGCCCACTGGGGAAGGGTGATCGTCTCGGGGAACGTCGCGCTCGCGCCGAACCTCGACCTGAAAGTGCCAAGCGCATTTCCCTTCAAGAGCGCGGCGCGCCGCCTCAGCGGTAACGCGCCGGGCGACGATTTCAACGTCTGGTCCGCGAACCCCGACACGACCGTCGAGGACCCGTGGCTGGAGGTGACCGCCGCCGGCGATCTCTCCGGCGCGGGATCGACGAACGCGCAGCCGTACCCCTTCTCGCAGGCGTCGCCGATCGACAGCGACCACTCGAACATCTTTCAGCGCCAGGCGGGGGTCGCGTGCGCGCCGTTCCGTTACGACGTGATGAAATCGGCGGCGAGCTCGGGGGACGAGACGGCGCGGTACTTCACCTACGACGCCGCGAGCGGCCTCTTCCGCGAGTGGGGGGTGGGCGCGGCGAGGAGCCTGTACGACTGGACGCACAACCAGGAAGGGCTCTTCTTCTTCGACACGCGCGACGGCCTGGCACCGAACGGCCACGGCCCCGGCGACCCGCAGACGAACCTGACGCCGCCAATCGTCATCGAGAACGTCGACTGGAATTTCTCGGGGCTCCTCTACGTCAACGCCGAGTCGATGCGGGTGAACAACGTGGTGGGGGTGAACCGGGTGATGATTCCGCCCGGCGAGCCCTTCGACGACGCGAACGGCAACGGCGCGTGGGACGCAGGAGAGGCCTTCGTGAACCTCTCCTACCCGACGACCGTCGTTGCCGGCGCTCCCGGAAGCTCGCTCGTGAAGAGCGCGCTCGCGGCGCAGTCGGCCACCGCGACGAGCCCCGATCTCGAGGTGTACTCGTCCGCAACGACCACGGGACGCGATGCGCAGGGGATCCCCATCACGGGGCAGGTGAGCCTCTTCGGCGTGCTCTTCAACGCGGGAAACGTCGTGGCGGAGGGGACGGGCCGTCATTACGGGAGCGTGATCGCGGGGAGCGCCGTGGTGCAGAACACCGCGGGGGCGGATTCCCCCGACATCTACTTCGATCAGCGGCTCAACAACGGGACCTGGCCGCCCGCCGAGATCGCCTTTCCGCGGACCCAGATCACGGGCTGGGTCGCCGGGATCTGACGCCCGCGAGCGCCAGCGCCGCGACGATCGCGAGCGCGACGAGGCTCGTGACGTCGCCGATCAGGCGGGGAACGCTCTTCCGGTAGTTCGCGACCGCCTCGTGCTCCCCCGCGGGGATCTCGAGCGCCAGGATGGGGCGCTTCGAGGGGAACGTCGCGGCCGCGGCCTCGGCGCCGTCGAGCGTCCACGACCATCCGGGGAAACGGTAGACGTTGAGCCGCAGGAGAGACGGAGCGTCCGCCTGGAGGCGCATCCGGTACGTGACGGGGCCCGACTCGATCATCTCGATCCGCGCCTTCCCCCGATCGATCTCCGCGCGCGGCCGCCTCAGATCCTCCCTTGGCGGGTAGGGGTAGCCGCCGGGCGGGAGATGATCGAACCAGTGGAGCGTCTCCGCGCGCACGAACTCGCGGGTGAAGACCGTCGGTGACGCGGTCGCGTCCGCGGCGCCGCGCTCCCGCATGTCCGTGTGGTCTCCGCCGAAGCCGATGCGATCGAGCGCGATCCGCTCGCGGAACCCGAACATCCCGAAGCTCGAGACCAGGATCACGGTGGCCAAGACTCCCGCTCCCCAGAGGGGGATGCCGGTCCCGGCCGCGCTCGCGGGGCGCCGCCGCGCGGCGCCGGGACCGGGAGAATCCTCGGGGGGCGCGGCTCCGTCCACCGCGGCGCCGCCGAGGAAGGCGAGGCCCATCGCGGAGAGCATCAGGAACCGCCACGGGAACTGCGCGTAGCGCAGCGGGCCGACGAGCGCCCACACCGGCGAGGAGATCGGGAGGGCCATCACGATCCCCGCGGCCGCGATCCCGCCCGCCAGGATCATCGCGGCGCGGGCCGCGCGCGAGGCGGAGCGCCAGGGGCGGCGCCAGAGGAAGAGGGCGGCGCCGGCGATCTGGAGAACGCCGAGCCGGAACGACACGCCGTCGTCGTCCCCTTCGCGGCTGAGGCCGAACCCCCACGGCGAGTGGATGAGCTGCCCCGGCGCGGCGAAGTGCTTGTGGTAGTCGAAGTACCCCGCGGCGTAGATGTCGGTGTCGATCGCCCCCTTCTCGGCGACGAGCGGCACGAGGAAGAAGGCCGCGAGGAGCACGCCGCCGACCAGGGCGGCCGCCGAGCCGAGCCAGACCCGCCGATTCCAGCCCCGCGCCCAGGCCTCGAGGACGATGCAGCCGCCGACGAGAGGCGGGACCAGCATCGTCGTGACGGTGTGCGAGAGGCAGAGCCCCGAGAGAGCGACGGCCGCCGCCGCGACACGCCCGGGCGTGGTCCGCTCCGCGAGCCGGTGGAACATGAGAAAGGTGAGCGGCAGGAAGATGAAGACCATCAGCTCCGAGAAAGCCGTCCGGACGAACAGATCGAGCATGTGATACGGCGCGTAGTCGAGCGCCGCCGCCGCGACGAGCGCCGCCGGCTCGCCGAACCAGGCGCGCGCCCACCGGTAGGTCGTCCACGAGGTGGCGAGGACCACCGCGGCCACCGCCGCCTTGAGGGCGCCCGCGAGCGAGAGGCCGGCGAAGAGGAAGATCTGCGCGACCCAGTAGAAGAGCGGGGCGTAGAACTGCGGGTGCGGCGATCCGTACCCGGCGGCGACGTCGGGGTACCACCGGACCGGGAACTGGCCGGCCCGGATCATGACGTCCTGCTCGAAGAGCCGGATCAGGTGCATGTTGTTGTGGCCGAAGAACCATCCCGGCTGGAGGAAGGGGACGACGAGGGGGACCGCCATCGCGAGAGCCAGGAGATCGCCGCGCGCGCGCGGCGGCTCGATGACGATCTCGGGCGTCTCGACTTTCCCGGCGGGCTGGCGGCGGCGCTTCATGAGGAGGGCGATTGTAACGCGCGGCGGCGGATCAGGCGCGGAGGACTCCCGGCGGTGCGCGAGATGACGCAGCTTGCCTCGATCCGACGCCCGCCGCCGCCCGGAAGGGGCGCGTCTCCGCGTGGCATGGAACAGGCAATGTCCACGGTGATAGTCTTCGCCGGACCCCGTCCACCGTCGAAACCCGCGAGGAAACATGCTCCACGCCAGCGGCTGGTTCTTCCTGGGCGCCGGCGTTCTCTACGCCGTCGCGATGGTCCTCTCGGTCTGGGTCCTCCTGTCGGCCCGCCGCGAGATGGTCCCGTGGCTCCCGCGCCTCGCGATCCCCGGGCTCGTCCTCCACTTCGGCGGGCTCGTCGCGCGGACGCTCGAGGAGGGGGGGGTTCCCGATCTCACGCTGAAGGAGATCCTCTTCCTCGTCGCCTTCGCCGCGATCTCCGTCTACCTCCTCGCGCACTTCAAGTTCCGCATCGAGTTCCTCGGCATCATCATCCTGCCGGTCGTCGTCGCGCTGATGGCGATCACGACGCTGATCCCCGACGAGCCGTCGCGCGTGACCGAGGGGTGGAAGGTGTCGCTGCGCGCGGTGCACGTCGTGCCGGCGGTTCTCGGCGTCGCTTTCCTCTTCCTCACGTTCGGCACGAGCATCGTCTACCTCATCCAGGAGAAGGGGCTCAAGAACCACAGGCCGGGGCGGTTCTTCGGGGCGCTCCCGAGCCTCGAGCGGTGCGATCGGCTCAGCTACATGTCGCTCGGATGGGGCTTCGCCTTCCTGACCCTCGTCGTCTTCACGGGCGCGCTCACGAACCGCTACACCCATGGGGATTTCTCGTGGGTCGCGCGCGAGCGGTGGGCTCTCCTCGCGTGGGTTCTCTTCGCCGTCGTCATCTACGACCGCGTCTTCGCCGGCAGGTGGCGCGGCAGGCTCTCGGCCTACCTGTCCATCATCGGCTTAATCGCGATCATCCTCCGGATGATCGGGATCGGCGCGTGATGCTGTACCTGGTCGGCCTCAACCACAGGAGCGCGCCCGTCGACGTGCGCGAGCGCCTCCACTTCCCGCGGCAGGAGCTGGGGGCGGCCCTCCCCGAGCTCGCGAGGATGCCGTCGATGCGGGAGGCGATCATCCTCTCGACGTGCAACCGCATCGAGGTGATCGCGAGCGCGGGAGGCGTCGACGAGGCCGGGGAGGCGATCCGGAGCTTCATCGGCTCCCGGCGCCCCGGGCAGATCGGCGTCCTTGACGACCACGCGTACCGCATGGTCGATCTCGACGCGGCGCGGCACGTCTTCCGTGTGGCGTCGAGCCTCGACTCGATGATCGTCGGGGAGCCGCAGATCCTCTGGCAGGTGAAGGAGGCGTACGCCGTCGCGGTCGAGGCCGGGACGGTGGGCCCCGCCCTCTCGTCGCTCATGCAGCGCGCCTTCTCGTGCGCGAAGCGCGTGAGGACCGAGACGCAGATCGCGAAGAACCCCGTCTCCATCGCCTACGCCGCCGCCGAGCTCGCGGCGAAGATCTTCGGCTCGCTCGAGGGGCGGACGATCATGATCCTGGGCGCGGGGGAGATGAGCGAGCTCGCGGCGCGGCATCTCATGAAGCAGGGGGTGAAGGGGGTCTTCGTCGCCAACCGCACGTACCACAAGGCCGTCGAGCTCGCGCGCGAGTTTCAGGGGGAGGCGATCAACTTCGACCGGTACCTCGAGTACGTCTCCAGGGTCGACATCATCATCTCGTCGACGGCGGCCCCGCACTACGTCCTCCGCGCGGAGGACGGCCCGGCCATCATGAAGTCGAGGCGCCACCGGCCCCTGTTCGTCGTGGACATCGCGGTGCCGCGCGACGTCGATCCCCGGTTGAACGATCTCGACAACCTCTACCTCTACAACATCGACGATCTGCAGACCGTGGTGGACACGGGGCTCGCCGAGAGGATGCGCGAGGCGGCGATCGCGGAGGCGATGGTCGACGAGGAGGTCCTGGGATACGCCGCGTGGCTGCGCTCCCTCGAGGTGAAGCCGACGATCGTCGACCTGCGGCGCCGCTTCGGCGAGATCGCGTCGGCCGAGCTGAAGCGCCACCGCGCGAAGCTCGGGGATCTCGACCCGAGACAGGAGCACGCCATCGAGGAGATCGTCTCGTCGGTCGTGAACAAGCTCCTCCACCACCCGACGGTCGAGCTCAAGCACGCTCTCGAGAGCCGGGACGGCCACGACCTCGTGAAGATCACGCGCCAGCTCTTCGAGCTGGGCGAGGCGGCCCCCGAGCTGAACGGAAACGGCCCGGCGCCGGCCCTCGACGCCTCCCCGGAGGACGACGCCTGATGGCCGGCGAGAGTCCGTCCGGCCGCACGCTCGTCATCGGGAGCCGCGGGAGCCCGCTCGCGCTGCGGCAGAGCGGGATGATGCGCGACGCGATCGCCTCGCGCAATCCTGGGCTGAAGGTCGAGATCACCTTGATCAGGACGACCGGGGACCGCCAGCAGGAGTGGGCGGCGCCCCCGTCGGCGCAGACGGCGGGGAAGGGGATCTTCGTCAAGGAGATCGAGGAGGCGCTTGCCGCCGGGCGCATCGACGCGGCCGTCCACTCGATGAAGGACCTGCCGACCGAGATCCCCGGTGGGCTCCGCATCGCGGCGGTGCCGCCGCGCGAGGACCCCCGGGACGTGCTCGCCGCGCGGGAGCCCCTCGAGTTCGATGCGCTGCCGCAGGGGGCGCGGGTCGGCACCGGCAGCCCTCGCCGCGTCTCGCAGCTCCGCCATCGGCGCGGCGATCTCTCGTACGTTCCGCTCCGCGGCAACGTCGACACCCGGCTCCGCCGGATGCGGGAGGGAGACGTCGACGCCGTCGTCCTCGCGGCGGCGGGACTGCGGCGGCTCGGCCTCATGCAGCCATGGTTCACCCATCTCCCTCTCGAGATCTGCCTCCCCGCCGTCGGGCAGGGGGCGCTCGCGATCGAGACCCGGGACGAGGAGGGGTGGGTCCAGACCGCGGTCGGGACTCTCGACGACCCAGACACCGCGGCCGCCGTCCTCGCGGAGCGGGCCTTCCTCGCGAGGCTCGGCGGAGGATGCCAGGTTCCCGTCGCCGCGTTCGCCACGGTGAGAGGCGACGCCCTTTCGATCTCGGGGGTCGTCTGTGATCCGGACGGCGGGACGATGATCCGGGTGGAGGCCCGCGGGCGCGCCGCGGACGCCGCCGGCGTCGGCGCCGAGGCCGCGGCCGAGGCCGTCGAGCGCGGCGCCTCGCTGATACTCGCCGCGGTGGAACGTGCCGCCGGCGCCTGACGGGCCGCTCCGGGGAGTCGCCGTCGTCGTCACGCGCGCCCGCGAGGCCGCCGACGAGATGGCCCGGCCCCTCGCGGCCCTCGGCGCAGAAATCCTCCTCTCGCCGGCCCTTCGCTTCGCCGACCCCGACGACTGGCTCCCCGCCGACACGGCGCTCCATGACGCCGCGGCGTACGATTGGGCGATCTTCACAAGCGCGAACGGCGTCGACGCGGTCGGTCGTCGCCTGGCGGCGCTGAGCCTGGGGTGGGAGGTTCTCTCCCGCGCGCGCGTCGCGGCGATCGGGCCGGCGACGGCGCGGGCGCTCGAGGGGAGAGGGGTCGAGGTCCGCGTCGTCCCGGACAGTTTTCATGCCGAGGGGATCCTCGAGGCGCTGCGCGGGGAGACCGTCGCGGGGAAGCGCTTCCTCCTCGCGCGCGCCACGAAGGCCCGCGACGTGCTGCCCGACGCGCTCCGCGCGCAGGGGGGGCGCGTCGACGTAGTGCCCGTCTACCGGACGCTGCGCTGCGAGCCGTCGGCCGTCGCGCTCGCGGCGCTGAGGCAGCGCGCGGGGGATCGCCTCGTCATCACCTTCACGTCGTCGTCGACCGTGTCGAACTTCCTCGACGCCCTGGCGCCGCGCGATCTCGCGGGGGCCAGGGGCTCGATCGCGGCGGCGATCGGCCCCGTCACCGCCGCCGATCTTCTGGCGCGGGGGGTGTCCCCCGCGATCCTGCCGGCGGAGTTCACGGTGCCGGCGCTCGTCGCGGCGATCGCGGCGCACTACGCTTCAGGGCGGGGGGGAGGCGGTTGATCGCCTCGCGGCGGCTGTGGTAGCGTCCGTTCTGCATTCCCTTGGGCGCGTTATCCGCCTGAAGAGCGACCTCCAAGGTCCCGACAGGCCGAACTCCAAACTCGTGAGACCGTCGTCGAAGCGCTTCGTGCGCCCGCGCGCGATCCGGCGCCTCGGCACCGGGAGGCATCCCTGAGCGATACGTCCCCCACCCCCGTCCGCAAGACGCCCCTCAACGAGACGCACCGGGCTCTCGGCGCGCGGATGGTCGATTTCGCCGGCTGGGACATGCCCGTGCAGTATCACGGAGTCGTCGAGGAGCATCTCGCGGTGCGCACGCACGCCGGCCTCTTCGACGTGAGCCACATGGGTGAGATCGAGATCCGCGGGGCCGAGGCCCTCGCCGCGGTGCAGCGCCTCACGTGCAACGACGCCGCGCGCCTCGCCCCGGGCCTCGCGCAGTACAGCGCCTTCACGACGGAGAAGGGGACCTTCGTCGACGACATCATCGTCTACTGCATGGCCCGCGACCGGTACTTCATCTGCGTGAACGCCTCGAACGCGTCGAAGGATTTCGCCTGGGTCGAATCTCACCTGCCGAAGGGGGTGACGGCCTTGAACCGCAGCGACGAGTTCGCGCAGATCGCCATCCAGGGGCCCGAGGCGGAGGCGATCCTCCGCGGCCTCACCGAGGCGGACATCCACGCCCTCAAGGCCTTCAGCTTCGCCGAGAGCCGCGTGGCCGGCGTGCCGGCGCTCGTCGCCCGCACCGGCTACACCGGCGAGGACGGCTTCGAGCTGTACTGCGAGTCGAGCCGGGCCGCCGAGCTGTGGGGCACTCTGATGGGGGTCGGCGCGCCCTTCGGTCTCACGCCGTGCGGCCTCGGCGCGCGGGACACCCTGCGGCTCGAGGCGTGTCTGATGCTCTACGGGAACGACATCGACGACACGACAACCGTCCTCGAGGCCGGGCTGAACTTCATCCTCAAGCTCGACAAGGGGGAGTTCATCGGCCGCGACGCGCTGGCGCGGCAGAAGGCGTCCGGGGCGGCGCGCCGGCTGGTGGCGTTCGAGATGGTCGAGCGCGGCATCGCCCGTCACGGCTACCCCGCGCAGGTCGACGGGGCCGAAGCCGGGCACGTGACGAGCGGCACCTTCACGCCGTTCCTCAAGAAGAATCTCGGCATGGCGTACCTCCCCGCGGCGGCCGCCCGGGAGGGGCGCGAGTTCGACGTCATCATCCGGGGCAAGCCGACCCGCGCGCGCGTGGTCAAGTCCCCGCACTACAAGCGGCCGGCGAAGTCCGCGGGAGGGAGCACCTGATGTATCCGGACAACCTGCGTTACACGAAGGATCACGAGTGGGTCTCGGTGAAGGAGGCGACCGGAACCATCGGCGTCACGCACTTCGCCCAGAAAGAGCTCGGCGACGTCGTCTTCGTCGAGCTTCCCGAGGTCGGGAAGAAGCTCAAGACCGGGGACGAGTTCGGCACGATCGAGTCGGTGAAGGCCGTCTCAGAGGTCTACGCGCCCGTGACCGGCGAGGTCGTCGAGGTCAACGGCGCGCTCGTGGATCATCCCGAAATCGTCAACGAGGACCCCTACGGCCGCGGGTGGATCCTCAAGGTCCGCATGGACTCACCCTCGGAGGCTGCCGCCCTGATGGACGCGAGGGGCTACCAGGCGTTCCTCGCGGGGCAGAAACACTGACATGAGATTCTTCCCCCAGGGAGACGCGGACGTCGCGTCGATGCTCGACGCCGTCGGGGCCGCCTCGCCCGCCGATCTCTTCACCACCATCCCCGCGAAGTTCCGCAAGGCCGGCCTTCTCGATCTGCCGCCCGCCGCGAGCGAGATCGAGCTGCGCCGCGAGTTCGCGGGGTACGCGAAGCGCAACGCGTCGGCCGCCTCGCACGCCTTCTTTCTCGGCGCGGGGGCCTACCACCACGACATCCCGGCCGCCGTCCCGCAGCTCCTCAACCGATCCGAGTTCTACACCTCGTACACCCCGTACCAGCCCGAGATCAGCCAGGGGACGCTGCAGGCGATCTTCGAGTATCAGAGCCTGATCTGCCTTCTCACCGAGCTCGACGTGTCGAACGCGTCGCTGTACGACGGCGCGTCGGCCCTCGCCGAGGCGGTGATCATGGCGCACCGCGTCACCCGCAAGTCTCGCGTCGTCATCTCCTCGGCCGTTCACCCGCACTATGTCAGGGCGATCCGGACGTACGCGAAGAACCTCGACATCGAGCTCGTCGTCGTCCCGTTCGGCCAGGACGGCCGCACCGATCCGTCCGCCCTCGCGGCCGCGATGTCTTCGGGCGCTGCGGCGGCCGTCGTGCAGAGCCCGAACTTCCTCGGCGCGATCGAGGACGTCGAGGGAGCGTCGGCGGCGGCGAAGGGGGCGGGGGCGCTCACGATCGCCGTCGTCACCGAGCCCGTGAGCCTCGGGCTTCTCCGGGGCCCCGGCGCCCTCGGCGCCGACATCGTGCTGGGGGAGGGGCAGTCGTTCGGCGTGCCCCTCTCGTTCGGGGGACCGTACCTCGGCTTCATCGCCGCGCGCGAGAGCCTCACGCGGCAGCTTCCGGGGCGCATCGTCGGGGAGGCGAGGGACGCCGAAGGCCGGCGCGGCTTCGTCCTCACGCTCGCGACGCGCGAGCAGCACATCCGGCGCGAGCGCGCGACGTCGAACATCTGCACCAACCAGGGTCTCCTCGCCCTCGCCGCGACGATCCACCTGAGCCTTCTCGGCCGCGACGGGCTTCACCGATTGGCGCTCCAGAACCACCACAAGGCCTCGTACGCGGCGTCGCGCCTCGCGTCGATCAAGGGATGCCGCCTCCCGTTCCCGGCCCCCTTCTTCAACGAGTTCGTCGTCGAGTTGGCGGCCGACCCGCAGGAGGTCAACCGCGCGCTCCTGAAGCGAGGGATCGTGGGAGGTCTCGCTCTCGGCAGGCTCTACGGCCCGGCCGAGCCCCGCCTCGAGCGGGCGTGGCTCGTCGCCGTCACCGAGATGAACACGCGCGAGGAGATCGATCGCCTCGCCGACGCCCTGGAGGGTTCGCTGTGAGCGCCGACCCGAGAGCCCCCCGCAGAGCCGGGGTCCTGAGGGACGAGCCGACGATCTTCGAGGTCGGATCGCGCGGGCGGGTGGGGCACTCCCTACCCCCCCTCGACGTGCCGGAAGCCGATCTCTCGAAGATCCCCGACAGCGTGAGGCGCGGCCCCATCGACGGGATGCCCGAGGTCAGCGAGGTGGACGTCGTCCGCCACTTCGTCCGCATCTCGCGCCTGAACTACGCCGTCGATCTCGGGCTGTACCCGCTCGGCTCGTGCACGATGAAGTACAACCCGAAGATCAACGAGGAGCTGGCGCGCGTGGAGGGTCTCGGGCGCGCGCATCCGCTCCAGGATCCCGAGACGGTGCAGGGATGTCTCCGCGTGATCTGGGAGCTCGAGAAGTCGCTCCGCCAGATCACGGGGATGCCCCGCTTCACGCTCCAGCCGGCGGCCGGCGCGCACGGCGAGATGGTCGGCATCCTCATGATCCGCGCCCATCACGTGAAGAGCGGCCGCCCGCGCTCGACGATCCTCGTCCCCGACTCGGCCCACGGGACCAACCCCGCGAGCGCCGCGATGGCCGGCTACAAGGTCGAGCAGATCCCGACGAACCCCAGGGGGTGCATCGATCTCGCCGCGCTCCGCGCGAAGATGACGGAGGACGTGGCCGGGCTGATGCTCACGAATCCGAACACCCTCGGCATCTTCGAGGAGGAGATCGAGGGGATCGTCGCCGCCGTCCACGAGAAGGGGGGCCTCGTCTACATGGACGGGGCGAACATGAACGCCCTCGTCGGCATCGCGCGCCCCGGCGACATGGGGATCGACGTCCTGCACCTGAACCTCCACAAGACCTTCTCGACGCCGCACGGCGGCGGCGGGCCCGGCTCCGGGCCGGTGGGCGTGTCGAAGGTCCTCGAGCCGTACCTCCCGACCCCTCTCGTCGAGGAGTCGTCGGGACGCCTGGTCCTCGCCGAGAATCGCCCCGACTCGATCGGGCGCGTCTCGTCCTTCTTCGGGAACTTCGGCATGCACGTCCGCGCCCTCGCCTACATCCGATCGCTCGGCCCCGACGGCCTCCGCATGGTCGCCGAGCGGGCGGTCCTCAACGCGAACTACATACGGGCGAAGCTCAAGGACCTCTACCCCGTCGCCTTCGAGACGCCGTCGCTCCACGAGGCGATCCTCAGCGACAGGCTTCTCGAGCCGAAGGGGGTCCGCACCCTCGACGTCGCCAAGCGCCTCCTCGACTACGGCTTCCACCCCCCGACGATCTACTTCCCCCTCGTGGTGCACGGCGCGATCATGATCGAGCCGACGGAGACGGAGTCGAAGGCCGAGATCGACGCCTTCATCGCCGCCATGCGCTCCATCGCCGCCGAGGCGGACGAAGACCCTGAGATGGTGCGGAAGGCGCCGCACACGACGCCGATCGGCCGGCTCGACGAAGCCGAGGCGGCGAGGCGCCCCCGGCTCCGGTACACGCGCGAGGGGTAGCTGAGCCGGTCTCTCCGCGCCCTCTCGCGACATCCGGGGGCGGCGGCCCTCGCGATCGCGACGCTCGCACTGGGGATCGGCGCGGGGACGGCTGTCCTCAGCGTCGTCGACGCCGTCCTCATCCGGCCGCTGCCGTACCCCGAGCCTGCGCGCATCCTCCAGATCTGGGGGGGCTCCGCCGGGCGGGACGCGGATCGCGTCCCCTTCTCGCACCAGCGGTTCCTCGCCCTCGCCGATCAGGGGCGATCGTTCGGAAGCGTCGCCGCGTCCACGATCGACACCGTCAACCTCACCGGGGTCGCCGAGCCGGAGCAACTTCGGGCGCTGCGCGTCTCCGAGCGGATCTTTGACGTCCTCGGCGTGATGCCTGCGATCGGCCGCGGCTTCAACGCCGCGGAGGAGATGAAGGGAGGCCCCGACGCCGTCCTCCTCGGCCACGCCCTCTTCGAGTCGCGCTTCGGATCCGATCCGGGCGTCGTCGGCCGATCGATCTCGCTGAACGGGACGCCGCACACCGTCGTCGGCGTCCTCCCCGCCGACATCGGCTATCCCGCGACGGCGGCCGACCTCTGGATCCCGCGCGTCTTCGAGCCCGGGTTCATGACCGCGGGCGCCGTCGATCGCGGCGCCGGATATCTCGACGTCCTCGCCCGCCTCCGCCCCGGAGTTTCGCGCCCGGAGGCGCAGGCCGAGCTCGACCTTCTCGCGGATCGGGACAAGCGACCCGAGGGGCTCGACGCCAACCTCTCCTACGCGAGCGCCCCTCTGGGCGAGCCCCAGGCCGCGGCCGCGCGCCCGACGCTTCTCCTCGTCGCGGGGGCGGTCGCCTTCGTCCTCGCCATTGCGTGCGCGAATGTCGCGAACCTCCTCCTGGCGCTCGCCGCCTCCCGCGGGCGCGAGATCGCGCTCCGCGCCGCGCTCGGCGCGAGCCGCGGACGCCTCATCGCGATGTTCCTCGGGGAGAGCCTCGTCCTCGCCCTCGCGGCGGGGGCCGTCGGCGTCGCGCTCGCCCGGGGCGCCCTCGCCCTTCTCGCCTCGGGGGCCGCCGCGCAGATCCCGCGCGCCGCGGGGGCGACGATCGATCTCAGGGTGCTCCTCGCGGCGACGGCCCTCTCGCTCCTGACGGGAATCGTCTTCGGCCTCGCGCCGGCTGTCCATGCTTCAAAGGCGGACTTGAACGCTTCGTTGCGCGAGGCGGGGCCGGCTTCGGCCGGGGGACATCGCGAGCGCCGGACCCGGAGCGCGCTCGTCGTCGCCGAGGTGGGCCTCTCGATCGTCCTTCTGATCGGCGCGGGCCTTCTCGTGCGGAGCTTCATCTTCGTCCTGCGGACGGACCCCGGTTTCGATCCCCATCACATCCTCGTCGCGGAGCTCCACCTGCCCCCGTCGAAGTATCCGGGCCCGCCGCAGATCCGCGCCCTCTTCCAGCGCGTCGAGCAGGAGGTCTCTGCTCTGCCGGGCGTCGTCTCGGTCGGCTCGGCGGAGGCGCTCCCTCTCGCCGGCACCGGGGCGCAGACGCTCATCGCGGTGGACGGCGGGGCGATCCCGCCGCCGGGGGAGCGGTCGGTCGTCTCCTTCGACACGGTGAGCCCGGGGTTCTTCAGGACGCTGGGGATCCGCGTGACGCGCGGCCGGGTCTTCACCGGCGCCGACGACGGCGCCTCGCCGATCAAGATCGTCGTCACCGAGGAGTTCGCGCGCCGGTTCTTCCCCGGGACCGAGGCGGTCGGGCGGCACGCCGTGCTCGGGAAGGGGGCGACCCTCTTCGAGATCGTCGGCGTCGTGTCGGGGATGCGGGATCAATCGCTCGACGCCCCGGCGCGCGAGGCCTTCTACCTCTCGTCGAACCAGCGCGCGATCGCGTCGATGTCGGTGATCGTGAGGACGGCGGGGGAGCCGCTCGCGCTGGCCGGGACGCTGCGCGCGCGCCTTCGCGCACTCGACCCCGATCTTCCGATCGCGAGCCTCCGCACGATGGACGACGTCGTGTCGGGTTCGGTCGCCGGCCGTCGCTATCTCCTCACGCTCGTCGCCGGCTTCGCGGCGCTGGCCGCGGCGCTCGCGGGTGTCGGGATCTACAGCGTGACGTCGTACTGGGTGAGCCGTCGGCGATCGGAGATCGGCATCCGCATGGCGCTCGGCGCCGAGCCGCGCGAGATCGTGAGCCTTGTCGTGGGAAGCGCGCTGAGGCTCACGCTGGCCGGCGTCGCGATCGGGGCGGCGGGGGGTTTGGCGCTCGGGCGGACCCTCTCAGCGCAACTCTACGGCGTGGGGGCTGCGGATCCCCTCACGTTCGCGGTCATCGCCGTCGGGCTCGTCGCGGTGTCCGTCGCCGCGAGCGCCGTCCCCGCCCTTCGCGCCGCCCGGGTGGACCCGTGGGGGGCGATCCGGCACGAGTGAAGCGATCTACGTCACCTTCACCCTGAGGGACATGCCGGCCTTCTTGTGTCCGCGCATCGGGCAGTAGACCTCGTAGACGCCCGGTTTCAGATCGAGCTCCAGGGTCGTCGACTGACCGGCTTCGACTCCGTCCTCGATCTCCTCCTCGATCCCCTTCCCCTCGATCTCGAAGCGATGGAGCATCGTGCCGGCGTTGGTCACCTTGAACAGCGTCCGGCCGGCGCTCCACTCGAGCGGCATCTCGATCCGGTACTCGGTCAGCCGGACCTCGACCGTCCGTGCCCCGCCCTGCGAGGCAGTGTCCGCGGCGAGGGCTCGACCGGAAGCGCCCGCGATCACCAGGCCGGCCGCGAGGATCGACACAACCGTCTTGCCGAGCACGAAGCGCCTCGCGAGAGACGGAGCTTCGATCTCCTCGCGGGCGAAGAGGGAGTCGAGAGAGAGGGGGCCGGCCCCGACCCGAAGAAGGAAGATACAGGCGAGGAGCATCGAGACGTCAAGACGCGCCTCGTGGGCCGCCTTGAAGAAGCCGTCGTGGAGGAGCATGGGGATCTTCGTCGAGGTGATGGCGACGATCATGTTGACGATCATCGAGATTGCGCCGAGGCGCGTCATCAGCCCCAGGATCAGGAGGACCCCGCACGCGATCTCGAACACCCCGTCGAAGGGAGCGAAGAAGGAAGGGAACGGAATTCCAATCTTGACGAACCGCCCGACGCCCAGCTCCTGGGGGTTGATGAATTTCAGTATCCCCTCGAGGAGAAACACCGCGCCCACGACGGCGCGGACGAGGAGAGTCGCCGGGGGGGCCGTGCTGGCGGTGATGCGGGTCGTGAACGGCCCATGACGCGTCATCGAATTCGGGCTCATCTGAGCACCTCCATGGAGTGTGGTTACGGGACACACCCGCAAGGACCGGGATCGCCTCGCGTTTAATCCCGGGCCCGCTCCCGACGCAACTCCGGGAATAACGAACCGCGATCGGCGGTCTTACCTGGAGGAGAGGAGCGAGGAATCGACAGGATGGGACCCGCCCGGCGTGTGATACCGTTTCCGCCCGCCCGACGGGCGCCGCGTCCCTCACGGACCCAGGCGCACGCCGAGCCGGATGCGAGGTCCCATCGCTCCATGGACCCGACCGAGCTGGAACGGTTCGAGCGCACGCTCCTGCCCCACATGAGCGCCGCCTACAACCTCGCGCGCTGGCTGACCCGGAGCGATCAGGATGCCGAGGACGTGGTCCAGGAGGCCTACGTCCGCGCCGTCCGATTCTTCGGCGGATTCCGGGGCGGCAACAGCAAGGCCTGGTTCCTGACCATCGTCCGGAACACCGGGTACTCCTGGCTCGAGAGATCGCGGGGGGAGGAGCTGACCACCGCTTTCGACGCGAACCTTCACGACGTCGAGGACGCCGGCCCGGGCCCCGAACTCGAGCTGCTCCGGCGCGCGACGCGGCAGGAGCTCTTCGCGGCGCTCGAGAGCCTTCCCGTCGAGTTCCGCGAGGCGCTGGTCCTCCGGGAGCTCGAGGGGCTGAGCTACAAGGAGATCGCCGACGTCAGCGGCCTGCCGATCGGCACCGTCATGTCGCGCCTGGCCCGCGCCCGGCAGAGGCTGCGGCAGATCCTTACCGATCGCGGTTCGAAGGAGGATTGAGGTGGCCTGCCCGAAGACGAAAGACCTCATCGAGGCGTACGGGGACGGCGAGCTCGATCTCGGATCGAGCCTCGAGATCGAGCGGCACCTCGCCGGCTGCGAGGCGTGCGCGGCGGTGCTCGAGAGACACCGGGCCCTGCGATCCGCCCTCGCCGGCGCCTCCCTCCACTACGACGTCCCCCCACGCCTCGCCGCGCGCGTCCGGTCGGCGGTGCGGAAGGAGGCGAAGGGACGCGCCACGGGGTGGCTTCCTTCCTGGCGGTGGGCCGCTGTCGCGGCTTCCGTCGCGCCGCTGGCGATCCTGACCTGGGCCCTGGTGGCGCTCTCGAAAACCCCCTCGCCGGGAGATCTCCTGAACCAGGAGATCGTCTCGGCCCACCTCCGATCACTGATGGGGAACCACCTGATGGATTTCCCCTCCTCCGATCAGCACACCGTCAAGCCGGCCTTCGCCGGTCGGATCGACTTCTCGCCGGATGTCCGGGGTCTTTCGGGAGTGGGGTTCACGCTGATCGGCGGGAGGCTGGATTACCTGGACGGCAGGCCTGTGGCGGCCCTCGTCTACGGGCGGCGCAAGCACGTCATCAATCTTTTCATCTGGCCGTCGGCCGGCGGGGAAGGGGCGAGGGGTGTGGAGACGAGCCTCCGCGGCTACAACCTGCTGCGCTGGAGCCGCGCGGGGATGCTCTACTCGGCCGTCTCCGACCTCAACGCACCCGAGCTGCGGGAGCTGCGGAAGGCGTTCGAGGAGTAGAAGAGTCCGGCCGATCTACTTCTTCCCCGCCGCCCTTCCCACCGCCAGCACGCTGTGGTGCCTGCCGTAGCCGAAGTAGATCATCAGCCCCAGCCCCAGCCACACGAAGAGTCGCAGCCAGTTCTCGGACGGCAGCGAGACCATCAGGAGAAAGCAGCTCAGGATCCCCATGACGGGCACGAAGGGGACGAGAGGAGCCCGGAACGGCCGCTCCGCCTCGGGGTGCGTCCGCCGCATGATCAGCACCGCAGCGCAGACGATCATGAACGCGAGGAGCGTCCCCATGTTGACGAGCATCAGCAGCACGTCGATCGGAAGGAACGCCGACAAAGACCCGACGAAGAGCCCTGTGAGGATCGAGGATTTCCACGGCGTGAGGAACTTCGGGTGGACGGCGGCGAAGAACCCCTTCGGCAGCAGCCCGTCGCGCGACATCGCGAGGAGGATGCGCGGCTGGCTCAGCATCATGACGAGGAGCACCGAGCTTATCCCCGCGACCCCCCCGACCGCGATCAGGAACTGCGCCCACGGGAGGTTCACCTTCGCGAAGGCGTCGGCGATCGGCGCGCTGATGTCGAGGTCTTTGTAATTGACCATCCCCGTCATCACGGCGACCACGGCGATGTAGAGGACGGTGCAGATGAGGAGCGACGCGATGATGGCGATCGGCACGTCGCGCTGGGGCTTCTTGGCTTCTTCGGCCTGCGTCGAGACGGCGTCGAAGCCGATGTAGGCGAAGAAGGCGAGGGCCGCCCCCGCGAGCATTCCCATCGGCTTTCCGCCCGCGTCGGCCTGGCCGAAGACGTGGCCGAAGAGCTTGAGGCCCGTGAATCCGTAGGGGGCGAAGGGATGCCAGTTCTCGGGCTTGACGAAGAAGGCGCCCACGCCGATGACGAAGAGGACGCAGAAGAGCTTGATGAAGACCATCACCGCGTTGAAGTTCGCGCTCTCCTTGATCCCCACCACCAGGACGATCGTCATCGCGGCGACGATCAGGACCGCCGGTAAATTGATCCACGAGCCGGTCGACACGAAGTGCCCGATCGAAGGGTCGTAGTTCCACATCGGGCCGGCGACCGCGTGCGGGATCTTGATGCCGAAGATCCCCAGGACCGATTGGAAATACCCCGACCAGCCGTTCGCGACCGTGGCGGCGCCGACCGCGTACTCGAGGACGAGGTCCCAGCCGATGATCCAGGCGAAGAGCTCGCCGAGCGTCGCGTAGGCGTAGGTGTAGGCCGATCCCGCGACGGGCACCATCGAGGCGAACTCGGCGTAGCACAGGGCCGCGAAGATGCAGACGCATCCGGCGGTCACGTACGAGAGCATCAGCGCGGGTCCGGCCGTCTCCTTCGCGATCGCGCCGGTCGTCACGAAGATGCCGGCGCCGATGATGGCGCCGATCCCGAGGGCCGTCAGCGTGACGGGCCCGAGGACGCGGCGGAGGCGCTGGCCCCCCTCCATCTCGGCGAGGATCATCTTCAGGGGCTTGGTCGCGAACAGGTTGCTCTTCGCCATGCGCGGGCCTCCAGGGTCCCCAGGGCGTTCAAGGCGCGGTCAGAAGAGCATTCGGCCCGGGGCGAGTCAAGACCGCGCGAGGAGCCGCGCCGTGAGATCGAGCGGGAGCCCGACGACGTTCGAGTACGATCCGTCGACGCGGAGGACGAAGCGGGCCGCGCCTCCCTGGATCTGGTAGGCGCCGGCGGCGTCGGCCGGCTCCCCGGTCGCGACGTAGTCGCGGATCTCGGCCGCCGAAAGCTTGCGGAAGACGACGCGCGTCACGCGCCGTCCGGCCCGGACCTTCCTCTCCGCGCCGGACCACACCGCCACGCCGGTGACGACGCGGTGCGTCCGTCCCGAGAGAAGCCTCAGCATGCGCCGGGCTTCGGAATCGTCCCCGGGCTTTCCCAGGACGAGGTCGCCGAGCGCGACGATCGTGTCGGAGCCGATCACGACGGCGCGGGAGCGGGCGAGGCCGGGATTCAGGGCGCGGGCGATGGCGAGGGCCTTGTCCTTCGCGAGGCGCGTCGCGAGCGACTCGGGCGTCTCGTGGGGGAGCGGCGTCTCGTCGACGTGCGCGGGGCGGACGGCGAAGCGGGAGACGATCACCCGCAGAAGATCCTTCCGGCGCGGAGAGCGGGAGGCGAGGATGATGCGGGCGTCGGGGCGCACGGCGCCGAGCCTAACACAGGCCTCGGCGGCCGCCGCGTTTGCGCCCCAGGCGGCGCGTTCCTATAATCACGCCTCCATGATGCGCAGACTCGTCCTCACGCTCGCCGTCGTCGCGCTCTTCCTCGCGGTGACCGCCGCCTCGGCCCAGGACCCCTCGACCCAGCCCTCACAGCCCGCGCAGCCCGTGCTCCTCGGCGCCGATGAAGGGCCGCTCGTCATTCCCGGGGACACCCCCGACCTCATCCTTGAGTTCACGGCGAAGGTCGCCGGGTACATCGAGCCCTGTGGGTGACCGCACAACCCCGCGGGGGGACTGGCCCGTCGGGCCGGCTACATAGACCTTCTCAAGAAGACCTTTCCGCAGTCGCGCGTCGTCATGATGGAGCTCGGCGATTTCGCGTCGACCTTCGACGAGGCGGGGAAGATCAAGACGGGAGCCTACGTCGACGGCCTCACCCGGATGAACTACGACGTCGTCGGCATCGGCGACAGCGAGCTGGCCGGCGGCCTCGACGCCTACGCGGATCTCTTCGGGAAGGCCCCGTTCCCGGCGATCAGCGCCACGTACACGATGCGCGGGAGCGAGAGGACATTCCTTCCTCCGTACGTCGTGAAGTCCTTCGATCTGCCGTCCGGGAAATCGATCCGCGTCGCCTTCCTCGCCCTCTCGCAGTACAACTCGCTCCTCGCCCGCACGGCGACGGACGGCCGGATCGTCGTCAGCCGCGACCCGGCCGATCAGGCCCGGCGCTTCACGGCCGAGCTGAACGGAAAGGCGGATCTCGTCGTCCTCCTCGCCAATCTGAGCCCGCAGGATCTCCTCAGGGTGGCCCAGGCCGCGGGGGGGAGCATCCAGATCGCGGCGGCGGGGTTCGGCGATCGCCTGACGATGACCGAGATCGAGGAGATCGGCGGCATCAAGGTCTTCTACCCGGGGAACGAGGGGAAGCGGCTCGGAGAGATCCGCGTCTACCTCGACGGCACGAAGATCAAGCAGCTCCGGGCGAGCGTCATTCACCTCACGAAGCGCTTCCCCGAGGAGCCGAAGCTCCAGGAGATGGTCCAGTCGACGCTCGTGCGCGTGAACGACGCCATGAGGAACGCGGCCGCGGCGAGCGCGCCGGCCCCGTCGGCCGCGTCGGCGCGGCTGGCGCTTCCGCCCCCCGAGTCGCCGACGGCGGCCCGCAAGTACCTCGGCACCGCCGCCTGCAAGGACTGTCACCACGACGCCTATCGAGTGTGGACGGAGAGCCGTCACGCGAGCGCCATGCAGACGCTCGTGAAGGCCACGCAGGACTTCAACCCCGAGTGCGTGAAGTGCCACGTGACGGGCTACGGCACCGCCGAAGGATTCCAGACGAACACGGCCACCCCCGCCCTCGCCAACGTCCAGTGCGAGGCGTGCCACGGCATCGCCGGCGCGCACATCCAGGACACTTCGAGGCAGGGGTACGGGCGCGTCGCCCCGCGCGTCTGTTACGCCTGCCACACGCGCGAGAACTCGCCCGAGTTCTCCTTCTACAAGTACTGGGAGCAGATCAAGCACTGAGATCGCCCTTCACTATCCCGCCCACATCCGCGCGCGGCTGGCCTATAGTGCGCCGCATGGGTCGCCTGATGGGCGTGGACGCCGGCACGGTCCGCGTCGGGATCGCTCTCTCGGACGAGCTCGGCGTGATGGCGCGCCCCGCCGCCACCATCCCGCGCCGCGGGGATCGCGGGACGGCCGAGGCGATCCGCGACCTCGCGCGCGAGTCCGGCGTCGATCGCATCGTCGTGGGCCTTCCCCTCTCCATGGCCGGAGGCGAGCAGGCGTCGAGCGTCGACGCGCGCCGTCTCGCCGAGGCGATCCGCGTCGCGACGGGGCTTCCCGTCATCACCTGGGACGAGCGATTGACCACGGCCGCGGCCGAGCGCTCGCTCATCGAGTCGGGGGTGCGCCGCGAGCGGCGCCGCGAGATCGTCGATCAGGTGGCGGCGGCCGTCCTCCTCCAGGGGTATCTCGACGCGGGGGCGCCGCCCTCGCCCGCGCCCCCCGTCGCGTCCCGGGACGCGCGCGATCCCGAGGAGGGAGGGGGATGAAGCTCAGCCGCCGCGAGCAGCTCCTCTTCGTCCTCCTCATCGGCGTGGCCGCGTGGGCGCTGGGCGGCGCCTTCGCGAGGTTCGACACCCAGTACGCCGGCTACCAGGGGGGCTCGGCGATCGTCGTGATCCCTGCGGGCTCGTCCCCCGCGAGCGTCGCCTCCGCTCTCGGCGACGCGCGGGTCATCCGCAGCCCGCTGACCTTCCGCTGGCTCGCGCGCTGGCACGGCGTCTCCTCGAAGCTCCAGGCCGGCGAGTACCTCTTCGATCGCCCGCAGACGACCTCTCAGGTGATCGACCGGCTCGTGCGCGGCGACGTCCTGCTCCACCGCGTGACGATCCCGGAGGGGCTCACCGGCGCCGAGGCTCTCGCGCGCGTCGCCGAAGCGCGCCTCGCGTCGGTGCGGGACCTTGAGGCCGCGCTCCGCGACCCGGCGGCGATCCGGGATCTCGATCCGAAGGCCGCGGACCTCGAGGGGTATCTCTTCCCGGAGACGTACCGGTTCGCGCGCGGCACGCCGGCCTCGCGCATCGTCGCCGAGATGGTGGGGCGGTTCAAGGGGGCGTTCGACGCGTCGATGCGCGCGCGCGCGGGGGAGCTCGGGATGACGGTGAGACAGGCCGTCACGCTCGCCTCGCTCATCGAGAAAGAGACGTCGCTCCCGGCGGAGCGCGGGCTCGTGTCCGCGGTCTTCCACAACCGGCTTCGCGCCGGGATGCTCCTCCAGTGCGATCCCACGGTCATCTACGCCCTCGTTTCGTCGGGGCGCTACCGCGGAACGCTCACGACGTCCGATCTCTCGTTCGCCTCCCCGTACAACACCTACGTCTCCCCGGGGCTCCCGCCGGGCCCCATCGCATCGCCGGGACGCGCGTCGCTCGAGGCCGCGCTCCATCCGGCCGACTCGCGCGCCCGCTACTTCGTCGCGGACGGGAGCGGCGGCCACCACTTCTCGGAAACCCTCGAGGAGCACGCGCGCGCGGTCGAGCGGTGGCGCCGGATCGTGAAGCGCGGCGCATGAGGCGGCCCCGGGCAATCGCCGCCATTCTCGCGATTCTCGCGGCGGGCGCGGCGACGATTCCCGTCGCGCGCGGGGGGGAGACCGCCCGGCGTGGCGGGCCCCTCGACCCGGCTCTCGGGAGCGCGCTCGTCGCGATCGAGTCGTCTCTCGCGAAGCTTCGCGGTATCCCGTTCGAGCGCGACGTCACGACCGCCGCGCTGACCCACGCAGGGGCGCGGGCGTACGTGCGGGATCTTCTGCACGACGAGTACCCCGGCCACCGGCTCGTCGACGAGCAGGAGTCGCTCCGGTACTTCGGGCTCCTCGGGCCGGACCAGGACCTCGAGGCGATCTATCTGAACCTGATGGAGGCGCAGGTCGCCGGCCTCTACGACCCGCCCACCCGCACCCTCTACGTCGTCGAGGGGCCGCTCTCGGGGGCCGTTCCCCTCGCGCACGAGCTGGCGCACGCCCTGATGGATCAGGCCTTCGATCTGGACGCCCTCGAGAGGGGGGTGAGGGACGACGACGATCGCGCGCTCGCCCTCTCCTCCCTGGTGGAAGGGGAGGCGACGATGGTCATGACGCTGTGGGCGATGGAGCACGCCAGAGACCCCGACGTCGCCGCCCTCGGCGGGGCGGACGGCGAGGCGGCGATGAAGGCCTCGTCGAAGGGTCTGGACGAGGCGCCCCCCTTCCTCCGCGATCTCCTGATGTTCCCTTACGTGTCGGGAATGACCTGGGCCGCCGAGATCATGAAGCAGGGGGGAGGGCTTCGGGCCCTCGACGCGTACTTCAAGGAGCCTCCCGAATCGAGCGAGCAGATCCTCCACCCCGCGAAGTCGATCGCGCCGCGCGACGTCCCGTCGTCGATCGACGAGTCGCTCGCGAGCGCCGGCCTCCCCCGCGGGGCCGAGGTCGTGAAGTCGGGATCGATGGGGGAGTTCGCGATCCGGTTCCTCCTCGGAGGGGGGGCGCCCGGGTCCGCGGCGGCGGCCGGATGGGACGGCGACCGGTTCGCGCTGGCGCGCGCGGGAGGCGCCGCACATCTTAACTGGGTGAGCGTCTGGGACACCGCAGAGGACGCCGAGGAGTTCGCCGCGGCGGCGAGGAGATGGCTGGGCGCCAGGAACACGGCGCGTGGCCCGGCCGAGCTTCGCGTGAAGGGGACGGTCGTCCTCCTCGCGGAAGGGGGAGACGCGGCGGACCGTGTCGCCGCGATGGCGTCCCGATCGGCCGCGGAGATCCGTCTCCGTTGACGCCGCCGCCGGCCACGCCGAGCGCGCGGTCCATCCTCTCTCTCGGGATCTTCATCCTCGTCGTCGCCGGAGCGGCGGCGCGGTACCTCTTCGAGAGGTCGATCTCCCCGGGGGAGATCGCGGCCCCCTACACCGCGTTCATCCTCCTCCTCATCCCCTACGTGGGGTGCGGCTACCCCGAGATCGGCGCGATGTACCGGAAGCTCGGGCTCGCCGGGCCCGTGGGGGCGGCGCTCCTCCTCGCCACGGTCACCCTCCCTCCCATCGTCGCGCTCGTCTCCATCCGCGGCATCTCCGCGTCGTGGATGGCCGCCGTCGGGCTCATCCTCTACGGCGCGGCGCTCGCCGGATTCCTGAGATGGGCGGATCGCGTCGGCCCGCCCCCGAACGCGGTCGACGTCCTCGCGGTCCTCTGCGCGTGGCTTCCGGTCGAGCTCGGGTTCCTCCACGGCCTCTGGTCGCACGGCCCGGCGGATCCTTCCTATCTGATCGGCAAGACCCTCTCCCTCTCGGTGCTCCTGATGGGTTACGTCGCCATCCGGCCGCTCGAGGGGCTCGGATATCGGTGGAGGTTCCGCTTCGAGGACTTCGGGGCGGCGATCGTTGCGCTGTCGGCGTTCCTGATCGTCGCGATACCCATCGGCATCGCCACCGGTTTCGTCGTGTGGGAGCCGAAGGGGGTGTCGTGGACCGGGATCGTCTTTCGCGGGATGGCGATCGGGCTCTTCATCGCCCTCCCCGAGGAGATCCTCTTCCGCGGCGTGATCTTCAACCTCCTCCAGAAGTGGACGATGGGGCGCTACGGCCCGTACCCGGCCCTCGTCGCCTCATCGGTCATCTTCGGCCTGTCGCACCTGAACAACTTTCCGTACGGCGACATGCGCTACGTCGTCCTCGCCACGTACGCCGGCTTCTGCTACGCCTGGTGCTACCTCAAGACCGGCAACCTCATGGGCGGCATCCTCACCCACATGGGCGTCGATCTGATCCACCGGCTGTACCTGGTGACTCCCCCCCAATAGCTAGGGGTCGGCGCGCTGCGGCCCACTTCGCTCTCTTGACCCCCTCCTCGCGAATCCGGTAGGATGCGCGCCTTCAATACAATTCAGAACAGGGGTGGAGCGTGGGGAGGAGGAAGGCCCATGACTTCCTCAGTCTCGAGGAAGTCGGCCGACTCGCCGGCACCGCCCGAGCGGGTGGACCGATGCGCCGATTGGCGATCGTCGGCGCGTGGTCCCGGGCCGTCGGCCCGACGCTCGGGGCGGTTTCGCGCCCGTCGAAGCTCGCGCGCGGGTGCCTGATCGTCGACGTGGGCAGCGCCGTCTGGCTCCGCGAGCTCGAGCACCTCCGCGCCGTCATCTTGAGTCGCCTCAACGAGTGGCTCGCCCCCGAGTCGATCGACGCCCTCGCCTTCTCCCTGCGCCCGGGGCTCCATCGGTCGCCGCCGACGGCCCGCGTCGCCGGCGCCTCGATCGACAGCGTCGTCGATCCCCGACCCGTGCGCGCACGCACCTGAACCAACAACGAGGCCGCGGTGTTGGCCCATGTCGCCACGGAGGAGCGTCTGGGACGAGGCCACGAGCGCCGCGAGCCGGCGAGCGGCTGCCCGCGAGATTCGGCCGCTGCGGTCTGCGGCCGAAGGGTACCCGCGCAGGCGCTTGGCGCCTCCTGTCATCAAACGCTCCGGCGCCGCCGGAGTGGGTGGCCGAGCAAAGCCGAGGCCGAGCGCGATTACCTCACGCGCGCAGGCCGTCTCCTCCGCGGCGACATGGGCCAGCACCGCGCCGCGATCCCTCCTTGACATCCCGAAGATCTCTCCGCTATAGTTTCGGCCCGTTGTAATCCCATGCAATAACAGGGTTTATCGTCGCAACCAAATCCCCATTCGAAGAGCACAAGATGACGAAGGAGCCAGGTTCATGGAGGGAGTCATTCCGTGATTGAAGTGCATGGATTGACCAAGTCGTTCGGCGGGCGGCCCGCCATCAGGAAGGTCACTTTCAACGTCGGGAAGGGAGAGATCCTCGGCTTCCTCGGGCCCAACGGCGCGGGCAAGACCACCACGATGCGCATCCTGACGTGCTACATGCCTCCCGACGAGGGGTCGGCGACGATCGGCGGATTCGATGTCTTTGAGAGCCCGATGGAGGTGAAGCGGCGCATCGGCTACCTTCCCGAGAACCCCCCGGTGTATCCCGAGATGTCCGTCAGGGCCTACCTCGAGTTCGTCGCGAGGATTCGAAAGGTCCCCTCGTCGCAGGTCCGGCAGAAAGTCTCGGGCGCGATCGAGCGGTGCGGCCTCGCCCACGTCGCCTCACGCGTGATCGGAAACCTGTCGAAAGGATTCCGGCAGCGCGTCGGCCTCGCGCAGGCGATCCTCCACGATCCCCCGGTGCTGATCCTCGACGAGCCGACGGTCGGCCTCGACCCGGAGCAGATCATCGAGATCCGGAACCTCATCAAGTCGCTCGGCGGCGAGCGGACCATCATCCTCTCGACGCACATCCTCCCGGAGGTCACGGTCACCTGCTCGCGCGTCGCCATCATCTCTTACGGTGAGATCGTGCAGGAGGGGAGCCTCGAGGGGCTCGCCGGGGCGGGGTCCGGGGCCGAGAGGCTCCGCGTCCGCGTCGCGCGCGACGGCGAGACTGTGTCGGCGGCGCTCCGCCAGATCGAGGGGGTCGCGTCGGTGGCGCCTCTCGGCGACCCGGGCGGCTACCTCGTCGAGGCGCGGGCCGGCGACGCGGTGCGCGAGGAGATCGCGCGCGCGACGGTCCGCGGCGGCTGGGGGCTGGTCGAGATGACGCAGGTGACGCGGACGCTCGAGGAGATCTACCTCGAGGCGACGCGGCGGATCGCGCCGGCCGCGGAGAGAGGCGAGCCCTCGAACGGGCGACCGGCCGCGCCGGTCGGGACACCCGGGGAGACGCTGGCGGCGGCTCAGGGAGGTGCCCTGTGAGGACCACCTTCGCCATCGCGCGGCGCGAGCTGTACGCGTACTTCGTCTCACCGCTCGCCTACGTCGTCATCGGCTTCTTCCTCGCCGTGACCGGGCTCTTCTTCGATCTCTTCGTGCGCTCGTACTCGCAGTACACCCTCCAGGCGGGGATGAACCCCTACATGGCGGAGCAGCTCAACCTCCACGACGCGCTCATCCGGCCGCTGTACTCGAACTTCCACGTCATCCTCCTCTTCATCGTGCCGCTCGTGTCGATGCGGCTCCTCGCGGAGGAGAAGAAGCAGGGGACCGCGGAGCTCCTCCTCA
Organism: Acidobacteriota bacterium; assembly: GCA_016195325.1. Taxonomy (NCBI): domain Bacteria; kingdom Pseudomonadati; phylum Acidobacteriota; species Acidobacteriota bacterium. The sequence goes on along the minus strand of JACPZX010000067.1, from coordinate 42,849 downwards.
CCGCGCCCGTGAAGACGTCGGAGCTGGTGCTCGGGAAGTTCCTCGGGGCGCTGTCGTTCCTGATCGTCATCATGCTCCTGACGGTCCAGTACCCGCTCTTCCTCTGGATCTCGGGCTCGGCTCCGCCGCTGGGGTCGTTCCTGTCGGCGTTCGGGGGCGCATGCCTTCTCGCCGGGGCGTTCCTCTCGGTCGGGCTCTTCATGTCGTCGCTCACCGAGAACCAGATCGTCGCGGCGGTGACCTGCTTCGTCCTTCTCCTCGTGCTCTGGGTGATCGGCTTCGCCGGGCAGATGGCGGGAGGGAAGGTGGAGACCCTGTTCAAGGCGATCTCGCTCACGGAGAACACGGAGGAGTTCTCCAAGGGGGTCGTCGACACGAAGAACGTCGTCTTCTTCCTCTCCTTCATCGCATTCAACCTGTTCCTGACGCAGCGGGCCGTCGAATCCCGCAGGTGGAGGTAGAGAGCCGTGAATTCACTCAAGGCCTTCTCCGGCCCGCTGGGCGTGGTCCTGCTCCTGGCCGGGGGCGGGTTCACCACCTTCGCCCCCGAGCAGCGGCTCGCGGGCTTCGTGCTCATGGCGGTCGGCGGCGTGCTGGCCATCACCGCGGTCGCGCTGAACCTCGAGGACCTCGCCAACATCCTGAAGGGGCGCGCCGTCCGCTACGGCGCGAACGCCGCCTTCTACTCGCTCGTCGTCCTGCTCATCGTCGGCGCGGTCAACTTTCTCGCGGCGCAGCACCACAAGAGGTTCGATCTGACGGCGGAAGGGGCGCACACCCTCTCGCCGCAGACCGTGAAGATCCTCAAGTCGCTCCAGAAGGACGTGGAGCTGGTCGCCTTCTTCACCGAGACCAACGAGCAGCGGCGCAAGCTCGAGGACCTGGCCGACGAGTACAAGTACCAGACGGACCACCTCAAGGTCCGGATGGTCGACCCGATCAAGTCCCCGTCGGAGGCGAGGAAGTACCAGATCTCGCAGGACGGGACGCTCGTCGTCCTCGCCGACACCGGCGAGGCGCGCACGACCAACGTCTCCGAGGAAGATCTGACCAACGCGATCATCAAGTCGAGCCGGAAGGACAAGAAGCAGATCTGCTTCACGACCGGGCACGGGGAGGACGCAACAGCCGACGCCAAGCAGGGAGGCTACTCGCTCGTCGCCGACGCGCTCCGCAAGGAGAACTACGACCTCAAGGATGTCCTGCTCCTCCAGACCCCGGCCGTCCCCGCCGAATGCAGCGCGGTGGTCGTGGCGGGGCCGACGACGGCGCTGCTTCCCCCCGAGGTCGACTCGATCACGAAGTACCTCGACGCCGGGGGGCGCGTCTTCGCCCTCAAGCGCGACCCGTCGAAGGAGACGGGGCTCGCGCCCCTTCTCGAGAAGTACGGCCTCAAGCAGAACAGCGATGTCGTCGTGGACCGGCTCTCGCGGGCGATCGTGGGCGACGAGACCGTGCCGATCGCCGCCGACTACGACGACCACCCGGTCACGAAGGAGCTGCGCGACAGCCGCGTGGTGAGCATCTTCCCGGTCGCCTCTTCGATCGAGAAGACGCAGCCCACCGAACCGGGGATCACCTCGCAGATCATCGCGAGGACCGGAGCCGACGCGTGGGGCGAGACGGGGGACCGGATCGAGTTCGACCCGAAGGTCGATCACCCGGGCCCCGCCGGCCTCGTCGCCGTCGCGTCCGGCAAGACCGCCGGGGCGGAGGCGAAGGATCCGAACGCCCCCGCCGATCCGAACGCCGCGCCGCCCGCGCCCCCCGGGAAGGAAAAGCGGCTCGTCGTCATCGGCGACAGCGACTTCGCGTCGAACACGTACCTGCACCTGTCCGCCAACAAGGACCTCTTCCTGAACTCGGTGGCGTGGCTGACCGAGGAGTCGGATCTGATCTCGATCCGCTCCAAGGAGAAGAGCCCCCAGCCGATCACGCTGACCGCGTCGCGCCAGAACCTCCTGTCCCTCATGACCTACGTCTCGCCGCTCCTCGTCGTGATCTGCGGGGTCGTGATCTGGCAGCGGAGGAAGAAGCTGTGAGGTTCCGGAACACGTTCCTCGCCGCCGCCGTCCTGGCGGCGCTCGCCTCGTGGATCTACTTCTACGAGTACCGCGGGGAGGAGGGGCGCCAGAAGGAGGAGGCGGCGAAGAAGAAGCTCCTCGAGTTCGATCCCAACGGCGTGGCGGGTCTGGAGCTCGTCCGGCAGGACGGCGCGATCCGCATCGCGAAGGAGGCGGGCGGGTGGCGCCTGACGTCGCCGGTCCTGGCGCGCGCCGACGAGGAGGAGGTCCAGGGGCTGCTGTCGACGCTCTCGTGGCTCGAGACCGACCGGACCCTCAAGGCCTCGGCGGACGACCTCGGCGCCTACAAGCTCGCGCCGCCCGCGCTGAAGATCGTGGTGAAGAGGGTGGACGGTCGGCCCGACGTCACGCTCCTGGTGGGCGACAAGGCGGCGGTCGGATCCGCGTATTACGCCCGCCGCGGCGAGTCGGGCGACGTCGTCACGACGTCCACGTCCATCGACAGGCTTCTCCAGGCGACGCCGGACAAGCTCAGGTACAAGAAGGTCGTCGGGATCGATTCGTGGAAGATCGCGCGCTTCAAGATCTCCCGCGGCGGCGCGACCGTGGCCTTCGCGAAGACGGGCGAGGAGTGGCGCCTCGAGTCGCCGATCGCGTTTCCGGCGGATCGGGCCAAGGTCAGCAACCTTCTCTTCGACGCCTCCGCGATCGCCGCGGAGGGGTTCGAGCCCGAGGGGACCACGGCCGAGGCCGCGGGGCTCGCGCACCCCGGGACGACGCTGAGCCTGACGGATCGGGACGGGAAGGCGATCGAGGTCGCCTTCTCGGCGAAGGATCCCAACGGGCTCGTGCGCGCGAAGCGGGCCGATCTCCCCGAGGTCTTCAGGGTGAAGGGCGAGACGGTGGACAAGCTGTCGGTCGTCGTCGCGGACTATCGCGACGTGAGGATCGCCCCGGTCGATCGGTACCAGCTCACCGAAATCCGGGCGACGACCCCCGAAGGGCAGACGGCTCTCGTGAAGGACGGCGAGGCCGTGTGGCACTCGGGAGGGGCCGCGGGGCCCGCGGTCCCTTCGAAGGCGGTCGACGATTTCCTGACCGCGCTCGACGCGGCCCGCGCCGGAGGCTTCATCGATCCTCCGGACGCGTCCGGCCGGACCGTGGGGACGCCCGCGCTGACGCTGAAGCTCAAGGCGAAGGATGTCGCCGCGCCGGTCGAGCTGACGGTCGGCGCGATCGCCCCCGGCAAGGTCCTCGTCGCTTCGAGCGCGACGGCGGCGATCTACCAGCTCGACGGATCCCTCGCGGGAAACCTCGTGGGGAGCGTGTCGGCCCTGCGGGCGCCGCCCCCCGAGGCGGCGTCGGCGGCCGGCGCGAAGCCCGCCGCCCCGGCGGCGGCCCCGAAGCCGGGGGGATCCCGGTGACGCGCGCTCTTGCGGCCGTCGCGGCGTGCGCGGCCCTGCTCGCGGCGGTCCCGGCCGCGGCGGATCAGGGCGCGGTGGACGTCGGGGCGATCGCGCGCGTCGAGCCGACGATCCTCGTGGCGCGCCTCACCTACGATCTCGACGAGGGGATCGTGATGCAGCTCACGCTGAAGAACCCCTCGAACGTCGCGGTGACGGTCCCCGAGGCGTGCTTCGAGGGGAGCGCCGTGTCGATCCTCCCGGTCGGCGAGGGAAAGGCCGTGCGCTACTCGGGAGCGATCGGCGACGGGAAGGCCCTGATGCTCCCCCCGCGGACCGAGCGCCGTTTCGATCTCGAGGTCAGCCGGCGGGCGAAGATCCGGAAAGCGGGAAGGTTTCGCATCGCCTGGACGTGCGGCGAGTGGGAGACGTCGCACTACGACTTCTTCATCGCCCCACCGTACGACAGGGAGCGGGATCGGATCGCCGTCGTGACGACCGATCTCGGGACGCTCGAGATGGTCCTCATGCCGGAGCAGGCGCCCGTTCACGTCAGGAACTTCGTGGACCTGGCGCGCGGCGGTTTCTACGACGGGCTGCCGTTCTACCGCGTGATGCCCGGCGTCGAGGCCGACACCGGCGATGCGACCGGGACGGGGAACGGCGGGTGGCAGAACCAGCTCGCCCCCGAAATCGACGAGTCGATCCGGCCGGGGCGGGGGCTGGTCGGGGCGGTGCGCCGCGAGACCACGCTGACGAGCGCGACGATGTTCTTCATCCTCCTCGACGTCCAGCCGGCGTACAAGGGGCTTCACACCTTCTTCGCGTACGTCCGCGCCGGCCAGGAGGTGCTCGACGCCCTGAGCGCCCTCGAGGTCGACGGCGTCGGCGGCGCCGCCACCTTCCGCCCGCGCAAGGCGATCTCCATCCGCCACATCGAGATCAAGGGGCCCTGAGGCCCTCCGCGTTGGCCTCGACTCTCGCCTCCCCGCGCGCGCGGGCGCTCCTCGTCTTCACTCTGGCGATCGTCGTGCGCCTCGGGTATGGGGCGGCCATCGCCGACACCGGGTGCCTGGCGATCAACGCCGATCCGATCTCCGACATGGACACGTTCCACCGCTGGGCGCTGCGGATCGTCGACGGCGACTGGCTCGGCCGCCAAGACTTCCATCCGTATCACCCGTGGCAGCGCGCGATCGCGCCGGAGGCGACGTGGCTCGGCTGGTACGGTCCGAAGGTCTTCCACCAGGATCCCCTCTATCCCTACTTCGTGGCGCTCGTCTACGCGCTGGCGCCGCGCGAGCCCCTCTCCGTCGTCCTGCTCCAGTTCCTTCTCGGGGCCGTGACCGCCGCCGGCGTGTACCTGCTCGCGCGCCGCCTCGCCCCGGAGCGGGCGGCGCTCCTGGCGGGGGGGCTCGCGGCGATCTACGGCCCGTTTCTCTACTACGAGTCGCTCCTTCTCAGGGACACCCTCCTCGTCACGCTCACCGTCGTCTTCCTGATCGCGGTCGAGGCGGCGCGCCGCGCGGGGGGCCCGGCGCGCTGGGGGATCGCCGGTGCGCTGGCGGGAGCGATCTACCTGACGAAGCCGAACGTGCTGATCTTCCTCCCGTGCCTGGCCGCGTGGATCTTCCTCTCGCGCGAGTTGAAGCGCCCCGCGCCCGCGGTCGGCGCGCTCGCGTGCGGATTCCTGCTGGCCCTCGCCCCCGCCATCGCCCGGAACGTCGCCGTGGGCGCCCCCGCGCTGCGGACGACGACGCGCGGGCCGATCGAGTTCATCAACGGCAACAACCCGTACCACATCGGCATCGGCTGGTTCGACGGCGACGACGCGCGCGTCACCGGCTACGCCCGCGAGGTGCTCTCGAGGACCGGTGGCGGGCTCGCCGGCACGATGGGCACGGTCCTCTCGACGTGGCGCGGGCGCTACTCCGAGCTGATCGCCCTGCAGTTCCGAAAGCTCGCGTACTTCCTCGCCCCCTTCGAGATGCCGAACAACGCGTCGTACGCCTACTTCCGGATCAACTCGCCCCTCCTCCGGGCCGGCCTCCCGACCTTCTACGCGGTCTCGCCCCTGGCGGCTCTCGGCCTGGTGGTGTCCTTCGGATCCTGGCGCCGCTTCATGCCGCACTACCTCTTCCTCGCGGCGGGGATCGCCGGGACGGTGGCGTTCTACGTGATCGCGCGCTTCCGCATCCCGTACGTTCCGCTCATGCTGGTCTTCGCGGGGCTGGGGATCGATCGGCTGCTGGCGGACGCGGCGTCGGGGCGCCCCCGCCGCCTCGTCGCGGCCGGCGCCCTCGTCCTCGCCCTCCTCGCGCTCAACACGGCGACGAACTATCCCGATCTCGATCTGGTCCGGCCGCAGGACTACGTCATCGCGTCGCGGGCGTACGCCGCGCGAGGGGAGGGAGGGAGGGCCGCATCGGAGCTCGATCGGGGCGTGGCCGTCTTTCCGGAGTTCGCCCCCCTGCGCGTTTTCGCCGGCCGGCTTCGTGAGGAGCAGGGGGATCGTGCCGGCGCCCTCAGGAATTTCGAGGCGGCCCTGATCCTGGAGCCAGGGTCGGTCGAGTCGAGAGAGGCCGTCCAGCGGCTCGCGCCCTCCGAACCGGCCGTTCCTTGAAAGAAACCGGCGCCGTCCCTATGATCTGCGGCCTTCCGATGAACGCAAGCCCGGGATCTCAGCCCATGACTCGACACGCCGTCCGCGTCGCGCCCGCGCTCGCCGCGTGGCTCCTTCTCGCCGCCTGCGGGCAGGGAGCCCCCGGCGCCGGAGCCGTCGCCCCCGCTCCCGCCGACTCGAACGCCGCCGCGGCCGCGCCGGCCCCCGCGGTGCCGCCCGGGACGAAGCCCGCGACGACGGGGAAATCGGTTCCGGCCGCGGAGGACCCCGCCGAGCACCTCACCCCGCCGATCGCGACGGTCAACGGCGAGACGATCTACCGGTCGACCTACGATCAGATCCTCACCGCGCTGCGGGATCAGGTTCGCGACGGCGACCCCGAGTCGGTCGAGAAGTACGTCGGGGCGCGCCAGATTGCGCTCGACAAGGCCATCGACGAGGAGCTCCTCTACCAGGAGGCGGTGCGGACGGGGTACGAGCCCAAGGGCGCCGAGATCGACGCCATCTACGCGCAGAAGTGCGACGCCACGGGCTCCGAGTCGAAGTATCTCGCGACGCAGCGGAGCCGCGGCCTCTCGAAGGCCGAGGTGAGGCACGCCTACGCCAAGACCCTGGCGCTCGAAAGGTACGTCAAGGCGGAGATCGAGGCGAAGTTCACCGTCTCGGACGACGAGACGCGCGCCTTCTACGACCACCATCCCGAGCTCTTCACCCCGGATCGCTGGCTCCGCATCGGGCAGATCTTCGTGAACGCGCCGCTCGGCAAGCCCCAGAAGGAGCGTCTCGCGGCGCAGGTCAAGCTGACGCAGGGGTACGACAGGATTCGCGAGGGGAGATCGTTCGAGTCGGTCGCGCGCGACATCTCCGAGGATCGGACGGGCCCGGGCGGCGGGATGGTGGGCTGGGTCCGGCGGGGAGGGCTCCCGGAGGCTCTCGATCGCGCGGTCTTCGCCCTCAAGCCCGGGGAGATGACCGGCATCGTCGAGAGCGAGAGCGGCTACCACGTCGTGAAGGTCTACGAGGAACGAGGTGGGCGCCTCGAGACGTACGACAAGGTCAGGGACGCCGCCCGCGAAAAACTCCGTCTCAAGAGGCGGGGCGACGCGATCGCGTCCGTCCTTTCCCGCCTGAGGACCACCGCGAAGATCGAGGGCCTGCAGATCCCGGCGGAAGCGGACGAGCCGCGTTGACATCGCCCGACCGCAGTCCCTAACATCGCCGCATGCCACGCAAGCGCGCGCTCGCCGTCCTCTACTTCACCGTCTTCCTGACGATTCTGGGGTTCGGCATCATCATCCCGAACCTCGCGTACTACGCCCGGGACTTCAACGCCACCCCCTTCCAGGTGGGGCTGCTCATGGCCTCGTACTCGGTCATGCAGTTCCTCCTGTGTCCCTGGTGGGGTGGGCTCTCCGATCGGTTCGGCCGCAAGCCGATCCTCGTGCTGGGACTTGCCGGGGCGGGGGTCTCGTTCGTCCTCTTCGGGCTGGCCTGGAGCCTCACCGTTCTCTTCGCGGCGCGCCTCCTGTCCGGGGCGCTCGCCTCGGCGGCGCTGCCGACGGCGATGGCGTACGTCGCCGACGTCACCGACGAGAAATCGCGCGGGGCGGGGATGGCGTGGGTCGGCGCCTCGATCGGCCTCGGGTTCACCTTCGGGCCGGCGATCGGTGGAGAGCTGAGCCGCTTCGGCCACGACGTCCCGTTCCTCGTCGCCGGGGCGCTGACCCTCGTGACCGCCGCGCTGGCCGCGCTCCTCGTCGAGGAGCCGCCCGATCACAAGCGCGCCGCGCGCGTCTCGGTCCCCATCAGGGAGGCGATGCTCGGCCCCCTCGGGTCGTTCTTCGTTCTCGCGTTCTTCGTCAGCTTCGCCATGGCGGCCATCGAGACGACCTTCCCTCAGTTCATCGCCGACACGCTCGGCCTCGGTGCGTCGGCGATGGGGCGCATGTTCACCATTCTCGGAGTCATCCTCATCGCGCTGCAGGGGGGCGCGCTCGGCCGGCTCATCAACGCCTTCGGCGAGGAGACGATTCTCGTCGCCGGTCTCGGCCTCAACATCCTGGGCTGCCTCCTGCTCGCGCGGGCTTCGGGAGCGACGTCCGTGACGGCCACTCTCATCGCCGCCGGGGTCGGCAACCAGATCATCCGGCCGACCAACTCGTCGCTCATCTCGAAGAGGACGCCGTACGGCCACGGAGCCTCCATGGGAATCCTCGACTCGATGGACTCGCTCGGCCGCGTTCTCGGGCCGCTGGCGGCGGGCGCGGTCTACGCGTACGGCCCGGGCTGGCCCTTCAACACCGCGGCGGCCGCCCTGGCGCTGATCGCCGCGCTCTACGTTCCCGCGTACCTCAGGCGCCGGGCCGCGGCGCCCCAGAGGTCCGTCTGAGCGCCGCGACGGCCGCGGCCGTGACGCAGGGGCAGATCGTGCTCCGCCGGCGCGAGGAGAAGCGGATCCTCGCCGGCCACGCATGGGTCTTCAGCAACGAGATCGAGCGCATCGAGGGGGACCCGCTGGCCGGGAGCGTCGTCGCGGTCACGCGGGCGGAGGGGAAGCTCGTCGGCTACGGCCTCTTCAACCCGAAGAGCCTCATCGCCGTCCGCATCTTCTCGCGGCGCCGCAGCGTCGTCGACCACCCCTTCCTCGTCGAGCGGATCCGCAAGGCGCAGGCGCTGCGGGAGCGCCTGTACCCAGGCGCCGACGGCTGCCGGGTCGTGCACGGCGAGTCGGACGGGCTCCCCGGCCTGATCGTCGACAGGTACGCGGACACCCTCGTGCTCCAGACGCTCGCGCTGGGGATGGACCTCGTGAAGGAGACGATCTGCGACGTGCTCGAGGAGATCTTCCGTGCGCGCGCGATCGTCGAGCGCAACGAATCGGCCCTGCGCGACTACGAGGGGCTGCCGCGCTCGGCCGGCCTCCTGCGGGGGACGCCGCCCGGGCCGGTGACGATTCACGAGGGGGACGTCGCGTTCGAGGTGGACGTCCTCCGGGGGCACAAGACGGGCTTCTTCTACGATCAGCGCGAGAACCGCCAGGCGGTGCGCCGGGTCGCGAAGGGCTCGCGCGTCCTCGACCTCTACTGCCACGACGGGGCCTTCGCGCTCCACGCCGCGCGCGCCGGCGCCCGCGAGGTGCTGGGCGTGGATGTCTCCGAGGAAGCCGCCTCCCGCGCGCGGCGCAACGCGGAGATCAACGGCCTGGCGGCGAGCTCGCGGTTCGAGGCGGCCGATGCCCCGGAGGCCATGAAGGCGCTCTACGACGCCGGCGAGAAGTTCGACGTCGTGGTCGTCGATCCTCCGTCCTTCACGCGCTCGAAGAAGAACGTCGCGGAGGCGAAGCGCGGGTACGTCGACGTCAACCGCCGCGCGATGCGACTCCTGGCGAGGGAGGGGTTCCTCGCGACGGCCTCCTGCTCGCATCACGTCACCGACGAGACCTTTCTCGAGTGCGTGAAGGAATCGGCGCAGGGCGTCGACCGCTCGCTGCGCCTGATCGAATGGCGCTCGCAATCGCCGGATCACCCGATCCTCCCGGCGATGCCGGAGACGCGCTACCTCAAATTCGCGCTGCTCCAGGTGGATTGAAGGGGAGACGGTGAGGCGGGCCGGCCGGAGCGCGCATCCTCTCGCGGCGATCGCCGCGGCCCTCGCCGTCGCCGCCGCGGCGACGGTCCGCCTCCCGGCAGCCGCTGCGGGGGGCACCCCGGGGGTGCCGATCGATCCCTCGTTCGCGGCCGATCCGATCTGGGACGACGGCCTGGCGGAGGTCGCGACGTACGCCGCGCAGCGGACGATCTACGGCGCCGCGCGCGATCACGAGCTCACGGCGATCCTGGTGAAGGAGGACTTCTCGGACGCCGCGCACGTGAAGGCCGACCCCCCGTACGAGGGGCGGGCCCTGACGACCGTGCTGAAGCTGAACCTCGTGGCCGGCATCCCGACCGAGAACTACACCTACCACTTCCTGACGTCCGTCTACGTCGCGCGCGCGGACGTGTCCCGGCTCGTGAAGGCCACCGCCGGCATCCAGGAGTGGTGCGGGAACACCTTCAAGGAGATCGTCACGTGGGGCGGGGCCCCGAGCCTTCACTACCACTCCTACTTCGACGGGCAGGGAGACGGGGAGCGGCCGCTGGATCTCGGCGGAGGCGCCCTTCTCGACGAGCAGCTCCTCGTCGTCGCCCGCGCCGCCGCCCTCGTCCCGGGCGCGCCGGCGCGCGTCAGGGTCCTCGATCCGATCACGGCGGGCGGGGCCTCCGGCCTCGACTCCCGCGAGGCGACGCTGTCGGTGGAGGGGGAGGAGGACGTCGCGGTACCCGCGGGGGTCTTCCATGCGCGCCGGATCGTCCTGCGCGAGGCGTCCGCGGTGCGCGCGACGTACTGGGTCGAGGGATCGGGAGCGAGGGCCCTCGTCCGGATGGAGGCCATCGATGGCCGCCGTCTTCTCCTGAAGAGCCGGGCCCGCCGCGACTACTGGTCGCGGCCGCCTCTCACCGGTCGCTGAGGCGCTTCCACCGCGCGTAGATGACTTCCTTGAGCTCCTGGTCGACCGGGTACCCGAGCTGCTGCGCCTTGACGATGTGCGTCCACGCCCCCTCGTAGTCCCTCAGGTAGTACGCGACGATGGCGACGTTGTGCCACGCGCTCGCCTCCTTCGGCCGCGCCTCGAGCTGATCGACGAACTGCCCGCGGAGGTGCTCGAAGACCGGGCGCGCCTCCTCGATCCCCGTCACCGCGTTCGCCGAGTGCGGATCGATTGCGGCCGCCGTGCGCAGCTCCTGGAGCGCCAGGTCGAACTGCCCGGCGTGGTTGAGCGAGAGCCCCAGGAAGATGTGGGAGCGGAGATCGCGCGGCTTCAGCTCGATCGCCCTCGACAGGAACGTGCGCGCCTCGGAGAGCCTGTCGGTCATGAAGAGCACGGCGCCGAGCCCGGCGTTCGGCTGCACCAGGTTGGGGTTGAGCGCGATCGCCTCGCGGTACTCCGCCTCGGCCTCCTGCAGCCGGGACCGCCTCTCGTAGAGGCTTCCGAGGCTCACGTGGGGGCGGGGGTTGTTCGGGTCGGTGGCCGCCGCCATGCGGTACGAGCGCATCGCCTCGTCCAGGCCGTCCTCGCGCTGCGCGAGGAGGTCGCCGAGCTCGAGGCGCAGATCGGCTCGGGACGGATCGATCTCGGCCGCCCGGCGGCACTCGTTGACGGCGTCGTCGCGCCGCGACTGCACGCGGCGGATCTCGCAGAGCAGCTTGTGGACCTCGGCGCTGTTGGGATCGATCTCGAGCGCGCGGTCGGCCTCCTTCTCGGCCTTGTCGAGGCGTCCCGAGGCGAGGTACTCCCGGGAGCTCGCGATGCGCTGCGGGGCGTCGTCCTGCGCGAGGGCGCCTGCCGCCGGCACGGCGAGAAGGATCGCGAGGAGCGCGACAAGGGAAACCGATCTCCCTCCCCGAACCCTCTCGCCCATCAAGGTCCTCGTTCGTCCGGTGATTGGTCTCGAGCCGGCGGTCGCCTGCGGTCCCGATCGAAATATAACCGATCCCTCCCTGCGGTGCGCGACGGCCGCCGGCTTCATGCCGTCCCGGCATCGCGGGGGCCCGGATGATTGGATGCATCCACTCATCCAATATTTCCCTTGACTTGGCCATGACCTGCCGTAGGATGGAGGTATTCCTGCGTCCACCCGGCGACGGGGGCGCGGGCGGGGGTCACGCGATGGACATCGCACTCGATCGTTCCACGGGGGTTCCGCTGTCGCGCCAGATCGCCGACGCCGTGCGGAGCGCCGTTCACTCCGGGACCCTCGCCGCCGGCGCCCGGCTCCCCGCGGAGCGGGCGCTGGCCCTCACGCTGGGCGTGGATCGGATGACCGTGGCCCGGGCCTACGAGGAACTCGCCGGGTCCGGGTGGCTCGTCCGCCACGTGGGGCGCGGCAGCTTCATCCTCGACCCCCCGCCGAGGGGTCCCGCCGGGGTCGCGGCCTCCCGCGGGGCCGCGGTCGTGGACGGCGGGATGCTCTGGTCCTCGGCCTTCGCGACGCGCGCCTCCGGGATGGTCCCCGGCGCGACCGCGGCGCTGCACGCCTCGCCCGCCGACGGCGCCATCAACCTCTCGAGCCACTTCCCCGACTCCACCCTCTTCCCGGTCGACGCCTTCCGCCGCGCGCTCGACGCGGTCGTCCGGCGCGAGAGGGGCCGCCTCTTCGGCTACGGCGCGGCGGGCGGGTACGCCCCGCTGCGCCGGCAGATCGTCGAGACGCTGCGGGCCCGCGGGATCGACGCGGAGGAGCGCGACGTCGTGATCACGAACGGCTCCCAGCAGGGGATCGATCTCGTCGCGAGGGCCCTCCTCGACCCGGGGGATCGCGTCGCGGTGGAGAACCCGACCTACACCGGAGCCGTGCAGGTCTTCCAGAGTCACGGCGCGCGCGTCCTGGGAGTTCCGGTGGACGAGGAGGGGATGGTCCCGGCCCGCCTCGAGGAGGCGGTCTCGCGCAGCGGCGCGAAGCTCGTCTATATCATCCCCAACTTCCAGAATCCCACGTCGGGGACGATGAGCCTCGCGCGCCGCCGGGCGATCCTCGACGTCGCGAACCGGCAGCGGCTCCCCGTCCTCGAGGACGATTTCGGCGGCGACCTCAGGTTCGAGGGGGAGGAACTCCCCGCGCTCAAGGCGCTCGACGGCGGAGGCGGGGTGATCTACCTCGGGTCGTTCGCGAAGAAGCTCTTCCCCGGCATCCGCATCGGCTGGCTCGCCGCCCCCCGCGAGGCCGCGGAGCGGATCGCCGCCCTCAAGCAGATCACCGACTGGAACACGAGCCTTCTTCTCCAGGCGGCGGTGCACGAGTTCTGCCGCCGCGGGGATCTCGATCGCCACCTGCGCAAAGCGGCGGCGATCTACCGCGCGCGGCGCGACGCCATGGTCGAGGCGATGGCGGAGCACTTCCCGAAGTCCGCCCGCTTCACGCGGCCGGCCGGAGGCCTCGTCGTCTGGGTGACGCTCCCGCCGGGCCTCGATGCCGACGAGATCGCCACCGAGGCGCAGGGGAGGGGCATCTTCGTCGGGCGCGGCGATCTCTTCTACGTCGACGGCGGGACGCACAACAACCTGAGGCTCGTCTACGCGCAGGCCGAGCCGGCCGAGATTCGCAAGGGAATCAGGATCCTGGGTTCGATACTCCACAGGAAAGTCCGGGAGCGGCGCACGTCCGCCGCGTCGGCGGCGACCGCCGCGCTCCCGATCATCTGACCTCGGGGCGCGCCCAGCGCGCCCCCGGAGAGGAAGCGAGGAACACGATGGCTGAAGGGACGATGAGGCTCAAGACGGGGCTCGCCGAGATGCTCAAGGGCGGCGTGATCATGGACGTCGTCAACGCCGATCAGGCCCGCATCGCGGAGAAGGCCGGCGCCTCGGCGGTGATGGCCCTCGAGCGGGTGCCGGCCGACATCCGGGCCCAGGGAGGCGTCGCCCGCATGGCGAACCTCAGGATCATCCGGGAGATCATGAAGGCGGTCACGATCCCCGTCATGGCCAAGTGCCGCATCGGGCACTTCGCCGAGGCGCAGATCCTCGCGGAGCTCGGCGTCGACTACATCGACGAGAGCGAGGTGCTGACCCCCGCCGACGAGAAGCACCACGTCGACAAGTTCGCGTTCAAGGTCCCCTTCGTGTGCGGCGCGCGCGATCTCGGCGAGGCGCTGAGGCGCATCGGGGAAGGGGCCGCCATGATCCGGACCAAGGGGGAGGCGGGCTCCGGGAACATCGTCGAGGCGGTCCGCCACATGCGGCGCGTCGTCGAGCAGGTCCGGAGGCTCCGCACGCTGGGAGACGACGAGCTCATGGCCGAGGCGAAGGAGCTCGCCGCTCCCTGCGAGCTGGTTCGCCTCGTGGCGAAGGAGGGGAAGCTTCCCGTCCCGAACTTCGCGGCGGGCGGGATCGCGACCCCCGCGGACGCCTCCCTGATGATGCAGCTGGGCGCCGAGGCGATCTTCGTTGGCTCGGGGATATTCAAGTCAGAGGATCCGGCGCGCCGGGCCGAGGCGATCGTGAAGGCGACGACGTACTTCAACGATCCGAAGGTGCTCGTCGAGGTGAGCGGCCTCCTCGGCGAGGCGATGCCGGGGATCGAGATCGGGACGCTCAAGGAGGATCAGCTCATGCAGAAGAGGGGATGGTGACGGCGAAGGTAGGCGTCCTCGCCCTCCAGGGGGACTTCGCGGCGCACGTCGCCGCCCTCGCGCGCGTGGGAATCGAGTCGATCGAGGTCCGCTACGCGGCGCAGCTCGACGCGATCGACGGGCTGATCCTCCCCGGAGGGGAGAGCACGACGCTGCTTCGCCTGATCGCGGACCTCCGGCTGGAACCGCCGCTCCGCGCCTTCCGCGCGCGCGGCGGGGCGATCTTCGGCACGTGCGCGGGGGCGATCCTGATCGCGAGGGAGGTCTTCGGCCCGAAGCAGCCGTCTCTGGGTTTTCTCGATATCGACGTGGAGCGGAACGCCTACGGCCGCCAGAGGGAATCGTTCGAGGCGGAAGCCCCCGCCGCGGTCTTCGGCGACGCCCCGCTCCCGATGGTCTTCATCCGCGCGCCTCGAATCGTCCGCGTGGGGGCCGGAATCGACGTGCTCGCGCGCCACGGCGGTGAGCCGGTCCTGGTCCAGCACGGGGCCGTGATGGCCGGCACCTTCCACCCCGAGATGACGCCGGATGGCCGCGTCCACCGCCACTTCGCGTCGCTCGCCGCATCGCGGGTGGGCGCTGCTTCTTGACGCGGCCAAGCCCTTCCGTATATTGAACCTTGAGGCCCGAGCCCTCAGGGCCGCACGGAGACGGATGACCAGGAAACTCGGCGAGGTCCTCACCGACGACGGCCGCATCACCGAGGCGCAGCTCGAGAAGGCTCTGAAGGCTCAGCTCATCTTCGGCGGCCATCTCGGGACGAGCCTGATCGAGCTGGGCTACGTCGATGAGGAGACCCTCGGGGAGACCCTGGCCCACGCGTTCAACGTCCCGTACGCCTCGTACGACGTCCTCCAGAACGTCCCGTACTCCGTCATCCGCGCCATCCCCGCGAAGCTCGTCGAAAAATACAAGGTCGTCCCGATCCGGATGGACGGGAAGGTCCTGCAGCTCGCGATGATGGATCCGAAGAACCTGATGGCGCTCGACGAGATCTCGTTCGTCACCGGGTACAAGATCGATCCCTGGGTCGCCCCCGAGATCCGCATCTTCCAGGTCCTCGAGAAGTACTACAACATCCCCAGAAGCCAGAGGTACATCACGCTCGCGCGCGAGCTGAGCCGCCTGCGCTCGCGCGGCGAGAAGATCCGGCCCCCGGGCGCGCCCGCGCCGCCCCCCGGCGGATCCGACCCTCATGAGCCGGACCCCGGGATCGCCGTGATGATCGAGCGTCCCCCCACCGTCGCCACGCCTCCCTCGTCCTCTCCCGCGGCCGCGGCCCCCGAAGCGCACCCCCGGGGTCCCGCCGATCCGTGGGAGAAGTACGGCTACGGAAAATCGTGGCGGGAGTTCGCCGACGCGATGGAGAAGAAAGGTCCGCCGGGGACCGCCGTCAGCGCCGCCGTTCCCGAGCCCGCCCCCCCCCCGCGCTCGACGGGGCCGGGAGCCTCTCCCGAGCTGGAGCTGGTCGAGGCGGCGAAGCGGCTCGCCGCGTGCACCACCCCCGACGAGGTCGCGGAGACGGCCCTCGCGTTCGCCGGCCGGTTCTTCGTGCGCCGGGCCTTCTTCGTCCTCCGCGGCGACAGCGCGGTCGGGTGGGACGGATCGGGTGAAGGCCTCTCCCCGGGACGCATCAAGGGGATGAACGTCGAGCTCGTGCGCGACTCGCTCTTCTCGCTCATCGACGACGGGCGCCCGCACTACCTCGGCCCCGTCCCCCCCCTCCCGTCGATCCGGAGGTTCTACCAGGATCTGGCCCTGTCGATGCCGAAGTCCGCCTTCCTCCTCCCGATCCAGATCAAGGACAAGACCGCCTCCGTTCTCTACGGCGATGGCGGCGACGAGGACGACCTCAGGACGCTCGACGTGCAGGCCTTCGAGAGGCTCGGCCAGAAGGCGTCGCTCGCCCTCCAGATGCTCATCCTGCGCGGCAAGATTCTCGGCCGTTGAACTCCCGCCGGACTCTGGCGGCGGCGTTCCTTCTCGCGTGCGTCCTGGCGGCGTACGCCCCTGGTCTCGACAACGATTTCGTCGGCGACGATCTCGAGTGGGTCCGCTTCGCGCTGCGCGTGCGCGCCGAGCCCTCGCTCGCCTTCTCCCTCTTCAGCGGGTTCGTCACCCCCGTCATGAACGCGACCGCGGGATTCGACGCGCTGGTGGCCGGCACCGCGCCGTGGATCTACAACCTCACGGGGCTCGCGTTCCACCTGCTCAACGTCGCTCTCCTCTTCGCGCTCCTGCGCTCCGCGCTCTCGGGGGAGTGGTTCGCCCCCTTCTGGGGGGCGGCGTGGTGGGGGCTTCACTACCGGCTGGACGAGGCCGTGCTCTGGCTCGGCGGGCGCCCGCACGTCCTCGTCATCACCGGGATCCTCCTGGCGCTCGCCGCGCAGCGGCGCTGGCTCGCGACCGGGCGCGCCCGCTGGCTCGCCGCGATCGGCGCGGCGGGGATCTTCGCCGTCCTCTCGAAGGAGAGCGGGGTCATGGCGCTGCCTGTCGCCGCCGCGTGGATCATTCTCTTCACTCCCGAGGGACTCTCGCGCGCGCGCCCGTCGCGCTGGGCCGGGCCGGCGCTTCTCGCCGCGATCGACGCCGCCCACGCCGCGATCCTCCTCGGCGTGCGGGGGGAACACCAGAACTACTACCGCGCCGACCTCGGCTTCGTGGGCCGGCTCGCGGCGTCGCACCTCGCGGCGCTCGGTGTTCCGGCGGGAGATCCCCCGGCGGCGTGGCTCATCGTCCCGGTCGCCGTCGTCTGGGCGCTCGTCTGGTGGCGCGGGGGGAAGCTCGCGCGGTTCGGCCTTCTCGTCATGCTCGTCGGGACGGCTCCCACGATGCTGATCGAGTTCCAGCCTCCCCGGTACCGGTACTTTCCCCTTCTCGGGGCCGCGTGCGTCGTCGCCGCCGCGCTCGATCTCGCGATCGCGCGGGCGCCCGCGTGGCGCCGGCCGGCGGCCGCCCTCCTCGCGCTCGTCTGCGTCTACTTCGCCGTCGGCGTCCGCAACGACGAGGCGTTCCTCGACGAGGCCGGGAGGATCCACCGCACGGTGCGCGACGGCTTCTGCGCCGCCGCCGATCGCGTCGAGCCGGAGCGGCCTCTCGCGGTCGTCTACCGGCCGTCCCTCGGCTCCGTCGCGGCGATGCGCGAGGCCGCGAACCGCGAGGTGGCGATCGAGGTGCGGAACTACCCGCCGATCTACGTCCGGGCGGCGGGGATCGAGGGGCTCGCCGAGGCCGACACCCTGGCGGCGCTGTGCGACGGCGGGCGGCTCGCGAGCCGCGCGCGCCTTCTGCCTCCCGAAGGCGCCCGCGCCGCGATCGAATCCGGGGCCTTCTCGCTCATCGCCTACGAGCCCGGCGCCTTTCTTCCCGAGGAGCTCGCCGCCCGCGCGGCGCTCGTCGCCGCCGCGCGATCGGGGCCGCTTCCCGCCGCGCTCCCCGGAGGGCGCCGCCTCGCGGTGATCGATCGCGGATCAGGACCCCGCTGGTAGAATGAGGCCTTCCTTCAAGGAGGATCCCATGCGCCGAAGCGTCGTCACCGTCGCTCTCGTCTCCGGCTGGCTCATCACCGGGGGCTCCCTCCGCGCGGAGGAGTCCTCCTTCGCGCGCCCGGTCCACACCTTCTCGATCGTCGCGCGCGACGAGGCGACGGGGGAGATGGGCGTCGCCGTGCAGTCGCACTGGTTCTCCGTGGGCGCGGTCGTCCCGTGGGCCGAGCCGGGGGTCGGCGCGGTCGCGACCCAGAGCTTCGTCGAGGCGAGCTACGGACCCCTCGGCCTCGCGCTCATGAAGGAGGGGAAGAGCGCCCCCGAGGCGCTGGCCGCGCTGCTGGCGAAGGACGAGCACCAGGACGTGCGGCAGGTCGCGATGGTCGACGCGTCGGGGAAGGTCGCGGCGCACACCGGAAGCCACTGCATCGCCGCGGCCGGGCACAAGACCGGCGCCGGCTTCTCCGCCCAGGCGAACCTGATGGCCGACGCGTCGGTCTGGCCCGCGATGGCCGAGGCGTTCGAGCGCTCGAAGGGGGATCTCGCGGAGCGGATGCTCGCCGCGCTCGAGGCGGCGCAGAAGGCCGGCGGGGACATCCGGGGGCGCCAGTCGGCCGCGCTCCTCGTCGTCGGGCCGAAGAGGTCGGCCTCTCCGTGGAAGGACCGTCTCTTCGATCTCCGCGTCGACGATCACCCCGATCCCATCGTGGAGCTGCGCCGGCTCGTGGGGCTGGCGCGCGCCTACCGCGTCGAGAACGCGGGGGACGACGCCGTCACCGAGAACCGCGCGGAGGACGCGCTGAAGCTCTACTCGCAGGCGGAGGAGCTCGTCCCCGGAAGCGACGAGTTCGTCTTCTGGCACGCGGTCGCGCTCGTCTCGATGAAGCGCGTGGACGAGTCGATCCCGGTCTTCGCCCGCTGCTTCCGCATGAACGCGGCGTGGCTGGCGCTCGTCCCGCGCCTGCCGGGCTCGGTGCTGCTGCCGGACGATCCGGCGCTCCTCGCGCGCATCCTCGCGGCGGGGCCGAGGGCGCGTTGATCCTCGGCATCCTGCTGATGCTCGCGGCCCCCCCGGACCCGGCCCCCGCCTCCGAAACGCCGTGGCGCATCGTCTTCAAGAACTCGCTGCCGGTCGTCAAGGTGCAGGACGAGGACGCGGGGATCTTCTACGTGAAGCTCGTCTTCTGCGGCGACGGTCCCGTCGATCCGAACTCGGGTCGCCCCGACTATCGCGCGCTCCAGGAGCTCAAGACGATCACCTACGGCCGGCCGATCGAGGGGAAGAATCTCCCGGGGCGCGCCATCGACATCAGCAAGAAGGAGCTGATCGCGCGGAAGGAGGACGATCCGGCCACGCTGATTCTCACGGACAAGGGACGGAAGCGGACGATCTACGAGGGGACGGTTCCGGCGGGGGCCGCGTGGCTCAAGGTGCGCTACGACACGGCGATCTTCACCCGCAAGGAGGGGTCGCACTTCCCCGGCGCGCGGAACTGGATCGCGATGCCCTTCCCGCTGGCGCCGGAGGATCGATGGATCCGCCTCGATGCGGTCCCGAGCCCCTGCGCGACGCGCATCCTCCAGATCGAAGCGCTCGTGAAGGGGACCTTCCCCGACGAGCGCGACTTCACGGTCGAGGTGGGGGCGCGGTGTGAGTGACGCGGCGCGGCGCGCACCGCTTCTCCTGGCGGCGACGATGGCGGTCGCAGCGTGCGCGGTCATGCACCCGGATCTGGTCGGCATCTATCACGGCGAGGCCCGGCCCAGGCGCGCGGTCGTCTTCATTCCGGGAGTCTTCGGCTCGCGCCTGAGGGACTCGATCACCGGTCGCGTCGTCTGGGGGAACGCGGTGTCGTTCCTCGCGAAGCTCTATCGGCCCTCGCACCCGGGGAAGGATCTCCTCGATCTCCCGATCGACGCGGACGATCCGCTCCGGAATCGGGACGGGCTCGTCCCCGACGGCCCCATCGAAAAGGTGGCGGGTCACGAGTACTACCTCAAGCTGATCCGCGCGCTGCGCGACGCCGGGGGATTCGTGCCGGGCGACATCCACGACCCGCGCCCCGGCGCCGATCTCTACGCGTTCGACTACGACTGGCGCCGGGACGTTCCGGAGACGGCGGCCGCGCTGGGCGCCGCGATCGATCGCGTCCTCTCGGCCCGAGGAGATCCGGGAGGGAAGGTCGATCTCGTCGCGCACAGCCTCGGCGGCCTCGTCGCGCGCTACTACGTGAGGCACGGCGGCCGCGACGTCCTCGCGGGGGAGCCGTCGGCGCCCACCTTCGCGGGGGCGCCGCACGTCGGGACCGTCATCCTCCTGGGGACACCGAACGGAGGGACCCTCGACGCCCTGAGGTCGCTCCTCGAAGGCGAGCGCGTGCCGAGGCTCCTCCCCCCCGAGGCGATCTTCACGATGCCCGCGGCCTACCAGCTCCTCCCGGCGCCGGGGCCGAGCTACCTCGTCGACGTGGACGGCGCGCCTGTCGCGGACGACATCTACGACGTGGCCACTTGGGAGAAGCTCGGCTGGTCGGTCTTCAGCCCGGACGCCCGGCGGGATCTTCGCGACAAGCTCCGGGCGAGGATCGGCCGCGAGGGGTCGGAGAAGGTCTACCTCGAGAGGATGGAGGCGTCACGCCGGTTCGCCAGGTGGGCGCTCGATCGGGCGCGGCGCTTTCGGGAGGCTCTCGAGGGGGAGTGGGACCTCGAGGGGCGGGTGCGCTACGCCGCGCTCGGGGGGGACTGCACCCCCACGCCGTCGCGCGCCGTCGTTCAGTTCGACGGGTCGGCCTACCATACGTACTTCGATCCCGCCGACCTGCCGCCGGGACTGGGGACGCCGGCGCTTTCGGGGGTGATGAGCGCGCCGGGGGACGACACGGTGACGCGCGCGAGCCTCCTTCAGGGTGTCCCGACTCCCACGGCGATGTTCCTCTGCGAGTCGCACAAGGGGCTGACGCAGAGCCCGGCCTTTCACGACGCGATCCTCCACCTGCTGCTCGAGCCGTAGACGTCCGCCGCGTCATCCCGCCGGCGGGGGATCGATCAGGATCGCGCGGATCGGGGAGGCCTCGACCCCGGTGAGCCTGAGGGGGAGCGCCACGAGGTGGTATCGGCCCGGAGCGATCGCGCGAAGGTCGAGCCACTCGAGGACCGCCACGTCCGCCTCGGCGAAGACCCGGTGCACCGGAAGGCCGGCGGCGCCCGGAGCGTCGACGGAGGGTGTGTCGATCCCCACCAGGCGCACGCCGCGCTCGACGAGGCGGCGGGCCGCCTCGGGGGTCAGGCTCGCGAAGGAAGGCGGGAGGTACGGGACGGTCTCGGCGCTTCCTGTCCGGATCAGGAGCCGACCTCCGTGGAGCGCCCCCGGCCCGGCCCCCTCGAGGTGGCGCGAGATCGCATCCCATCCGATGGGGGCGTCCCCCGGAAGATGGATGACGCGCGCGTCCCCGATCAGAGAGTCGAGCGCGACCGAGTCGATCGCGCCTCCCCCGGGGCGGACGTGGGACGGCGCGTCGACGTGCGTCCCGGCGTGCGCGCCGAAAGAGAGGCGGGAGACGTCGCACGCACCCCCCGCCGACATCGAGGCGATCCGCGTGATCTCGACGGGCGGATCGCCCGGCCAGGACGGGAACCCCGTCCCCAGCGGCCTCGTGATGTCGCGGATCACGGACCGGCGGTCCTCGCGAGCGTCATGGCCGCAGACTAACACCCGGCGGGGTCGGTTGAGGAATCCTCCGCGGTTCGTGTAAGGTGCCCGCTTTCCGCGCCCCAGGGGAGGGTTCGAGGTTGGCGCGTCGCCCGTCGATCGAGATGACCTACGAGCAGCTTCACGGCGAGGGGAGGATCCGCGTCTCCTTCGCCGAGGCCTGCACGATCCTCGGTCACCATTTCCGCGCCCGCCTCGTCGAGCAGCTCCGCTCGGTCCTCCCGGTGATCGCGTACCTGCTTCTCTTCCAGGTCGTGATCCTGCGAACCTCGATCCTCCACTCGATTCCGATCTGCCTGGCCGTCCTCGCGGTGGTCATCGGCCTCCTCTTCTTCATGGATGGGCTCAGGCTCTGGCTGATGCCCGTCGGCGAGGCGATCGGCAACTCGCTCCCGAAGAGGACCTCCCTCCCGACAATCCTCGGCTTCGCCTTCCTCGTGGGGGTCGGGGCGACGTACGCGGAGCCCGCGATGGGCGCGCTGCGGGCGGCCGGCGCCGGGATCGACGAGGCGCAGGCGCCTCTTCTCCACGCGCTGTTGAACCGCTACGCGGGGGCGCTCGCGGCGGCGGTCGCCGCCGCGGTCGGGACCGCGGTCCTCCTCGGCACGCTGCGCTTCCTCCTCAACTGGCCCCTCAAGCGCCTCCTCGTGCCGATCGTCCTCCTGCTCCTCGGGCTGACCGCGTGGGCGTACGCCGTCCCGGCGCTCCGCGGGATCATCGGCCTCGCGTGGGATTTCGGCGCCGTCATCGTCGGCCCCATCACGGTGCCGCTCGTCCTCGGCCTCGGCCTCGGCGTGTGCAACGCGTCCGGGCGCGTCGACACCGGGATGTCGGGGTTCGGCGCGGTGACGCTCATCTCGCTTTTCCCGATCCTCGCGACGCTCGGCGTCGCCTTCTTGATCCACTACTCGGGAGCGGCCGGACACGGCGTCGCGGCGGTCGCGGCCGCGGCAGCCGGGCCCGGGGCGGGCGCGCCCGCCGGCCCATGGCTCGACGCCCTCATCTCGTCGTCGCAGGCGATCCTGCCCCTCACGATCTTCCTCTTCGCGGTGCAAGTCTTCCTCCTGCGCGAGCGGATCGCGGCCGGCGACGAGGTCGCGGTCGGCCTCTCCTTCGCCCTCTTCGGGCTGGTGCTGTTCAACGTGGGGCTCGCCGCCGGGCTGACCCCCCTCGGCGATCAGGTCGGGGGGGTCGCCCCCGGCGCCTTCGCGCGGGTCCTCCTCGGGACTCCGCCTGTCGCGTTCGGCCCCCTGTACGGGAGCGCGGTGGGGAAGGGGATCATCCTCGTCTTCGCGCTCCTTCTGGGATACGGAGCGACGCTCGCCGAGCCCGCGCTGAACTCGATGGGCCTGCAGGTCGAGCAGATCACGGTCGGCGCCTTCCGCAAGGCGCTCCTCGTGCAGGCGGTCGCCTTCGGCGTCGGCGCCGGGATGGCGCTCGGCGTGGCCCGGATCATCTTCGAGATTCCGTTCGCGTGGCTCCTCGTCCCGACGTACCTGCTGCTGCTCGTCCTCTCGCTCGTCTCGACGGAGGAGTTCGTCAGCATCGGGTGGGACGCCGGGGCCACGACGACGGGGCCCTTCACCGTGCCGCTGGTCGTCGCCATCGGGCTCGGCCTCAGCGGCAACCTTCCCGGGGCGGCCGACGGCTTCGGGATCCTGAGCCTCGCGAGCGCCGGGCCGGTGGTCTCGGTGCTCACCGTCGGCCTTCTCCTCCGGACCGCGCCGAGCCATGAGCCGGCCGTTCGCGGGGCCGCCGCATGACGGAGCCGCGCAAGCGCAAGTACCTCACGAACCTTCAGCTCATCACGTGCATCGTCGAGCGGGGACGAGCCGACGAGGTCGTGAAGGCCGCGATGCGCGCCGGCGCCCCGGCCGCGACGATCCACTTCGCGCGGGGCTCGGGGATCCGCGAGCGGCTGATGGTCCTCCTCAAGGTCGCGATCAGCCCGGAGAAGGAGGTCATCGACATCGTCGCGGCCGCGGAGAGGGCCGACGCCATCTTCGAGGCGATGATCGAGGCGGGGCAGATGGATCTCCCCGGCAAGGGGTTCATCTACATGACGCCGGTGACGAAGGCGGTGACCCACATCCCGACCGCCGAGGAAGAGGCGGCCGCGAAAAGGCGCCTGACCAAGTTTTGATCGTCCTCCACCTCGACATGGACGCCTTCTACGCCTCGGTCGAGGTGCGAGAGAATCCGAAGCTCGCGGGACTTCCCCTCATCATCGGGCACCGCGGCCCCCGCGGCGTCGTCTCCACCTGCTCCTACGAGGCGCGGGAATTCGGCGTGCGGAGCGCGATGCCTAGCGTCACGGCGGAACGCCTCTGCCCCGGGGGGACGTGGCTTCCCGGCCGCATGGAGCTCTACGTCGAGGTCTCGCGGAGGATCCTGCGCCTCCTCGACGACTTCTCCCCCGTGGTCGAGCCCCTCTCGATCGACGAGGCCTTTCTCGACCTGACCGGCATCTCCCGATCGCTTCAGGACGCCGGGGCCGCGGGGCGGCGTCTCAAGGAAAGGATTCGAGCGGAGGAGGGGCTCACCGCGTCCGTCGGCGTCGCGCCGAACAAGTTCCTCGCGAAGATCGCCTCCGAGCTGGACAAGCCCGACGGTCTCGTCGTCCTCCCGATCGAGGACGTCCCGTCGCGCCTCTGGCCCCTCCCGGTGCGGGCCCTCTGGGGGGTCGGGCCGAAGACGGCCGACTCCCTCAAGGGCCTGGGTCTCCGGACGGTGGGAGACATCCTGCGCGCCCCGCGCGCACGCCTCGGCGCCCGGCTCGGCGATCGGCTGACGGATCACCTACGCGCCCTCGCCGCCGGCCGCGACGATCGAAAGGTCGAGCCGTCTCGCGAGGCGAAGTCGATCAGCGAGGAGCGCACGTACGCGGTGGACCTCACCGACGAGGGCGAGATCGGGCGGCAGCTCCTCGCGCGCGCGGACGGCGTCGCGAGGAAGCTGAGGGACGACGGCCTGCAGGGGTGGACGGTCAGCTTGAAGGTGAGAGCGGGGGATTTCACGACCTGGACGCGCTCCGTCACGCTCGGGGGACCGACGCGCTTCGCCGGCGAGATCCACGCGGTGGCCACGGCTCTCCTCAGGGAGAGGGTCGACCTGGGAGGGAAAGGGGTGAGGCTCCTCGGCCTCGGCGTCTCCCATCTCGAGCCCGCCTGCGCGATCGATCAGCCGGATCTCTTCCCCGATCCCGAGCGGGCGCTCGGGGAGCGCGCCGCGGCGGCCGAGGACGCCGTGCGCCACGCCTTCGGAGAGGCCGCCATCACGAGGGCGAGGCTCCTCGGGAAGAAGGGCGAAGAGGATCCGGAAAGCGCCAGCTCGCTTCCGGCGCTGTGACCATGGACGCCGCGCGATCCCGGCCGGCGCGGCTCGTCACGGCGGCGGCCTTCGCCCTCCTCCTCGCCGCCCTCCTCGCGAGAACCTTTCCGTTCGCCGCCACGATCGACTCGCTCATCTGCGCCATCTCCGTGGCCGACTTCCGCCCGGGATTCCTCGACGGCAAGCCGACGTACGTCTTCCTGGGGCAGGCGGTCGCCGTGGTGAACGGCGCCCTCGGCGGCGATCGGGCGGCGCTGATGCGGCTCCTGGCCCTCTGGTCCGCCCTCTTCGCGTGGGGGATGCTCGTCGCGGCGTGGCTCCTCGCGCGCGAGCTGGGCGGCGGCTCGCGCTCCGGCGCGTGGTGGGGCGTCCTGCTCGTCGGCTCCAGCCCGATCTTCCTCTTCATGGCCGCGATCGTCGAGAAGTACACCGTCGCCCTCCTTCTCGTGATGATCGCCGCGCTCTTCTGGCTGAAGCGCCGCTACGCGGTGTTCGGGATCTTCTGGGGGCTCGCGATCGGCGCCCACGTCACCGCGGCGCTCCTGGCCGTTCCCTGCGCCGTGAGCCTCCTGGCGGAACCCGATCGGCGCGGCGATCGCCGCCGGGCGGGTCTTGGCGCGCTAAGGGCGGCCGCCGTCGCGGCGCCGCTGTACGCGTGGGTCGTCGCCGCGTCCCCCGGCGCGGCGGCGTACCTCCGCGGCGTGCTTCACACCGTCTTCGGCACGTACGCGTTTCTCCACGAGCTCCGCCCGGAGCAGCTCCTCGCGCCGCGCGCGGCGCTCGCAATCCTCGCCCTGATCGCCGCGGGGGCGGCGCTCGCGTTCCTCGCGCGCCGGCGCGGAAGCCCAGAGGCGCCGATCGAGCCCGCGCTCTGGGGCGCGGGCGCCGGCGCGACGGGGATCGTCGCGTGGACGCGCGCCCCGTATCTCCCTCCGTTCCTGGCTCTCGCGGGGCTCCCGCTGCTCGTGGTCGCCGGCCTCTCGCTCGCCCTGCTCTGCGTCGAACGCGTTCGCACGCGTCACGGCGCCTCGCGGCTCGATCCGCTCGCGACCTTCGTCGTCCCGTGGCTGGCGACGAACCTGCTCTTCTTCATGGCGTGGGATCACTTCTACGGTCAGTTCAGCGTCTTCATCGTGCCTCCGCTCGCCCTCGTCGCCGCCCGTCTCGGCGCGCGGCCCCCCGGAAGCGGTCGGGTGGCCGTGGGGGCGCTCGCCCTCGCCGCCGCGGTCGCCGCCGGGCTCTGGATCTCGCGGGACGTCGTGGACCGGGAGCGCTGGAAACTGACCGTCGAGAACGACGCCTTCGCGCGGGAGGCGGCGCGTCGCATTCCGAAGGGGAGCCTCGTCGTCGCCTCGTGGGACGGAGCCAACCTCGAGTATTACGCCCCCGGGGTGGAGGTCGCGGCGGTGACGCCGGGGGGGACCACCCCGGGCGCGGAGACACCGGGGGGCGGCGGCCCCTCGGACCTCGTGGCGTCGGTCCGCGCGGCGCTCGCCTCCGGGAGGGAGGTCTACGTCACCTCCCGCTTTCTCGACGCTCCGGCCGACCCGATCGTCGATGCCGAGCGGAGCGCCCTCGAGCGGACGTTCGTGAGGGTGCCCGCGGGCGACAAACTCTACCGGATCGTCCCGCGCGATCCGGGGAGGTGACGCGCTTCTGGTTCCCTTCGCCGATCGGATAGCATGGCGGTCATGACGAACGGGATCGGCGGGGGCGCGGGGGTGGATCCGCTCGTCTGGATCGACATGGAGATGACGGGGCTTCACCCCGAGTCGGCCACGATCCTCGAGATCGCGTCGGTCGTCACCGACGGACAGCTCGGCGTCGTCGCGGAGGGGCCCGACCTGGTCGTGCACCAGAGCGACGCGGTGCTCGACTCGATGGACGAGTGGAACACCAAGCACCACGGCGAGAGCGGGCTCATCTCCGCGTCGCGCGCGACGACGATCTCGATCGCGGAGGCGGAGCGCGCGACGCTCGAGTTCGTGAGGGGGCACTGCGCGCCGGGGAAGTCCCCCCTCGCCGGGAACTCGATCGGCCAGGATCGGCGGTTCCTCTTCAAGTACATGCCCGGGCTCGAGGCCTTCCTTCACTACCGGAGCGTGGACGTCTCCTCGATCAAGGAGCTGGCCCGGCGCTGGTACCCGGGGCTGATCCCCCCGGAGAAGAGGAAGGCGCACCGCGCCCTCGACGACATCCTGGAGTCGATCGAGGAGCTGCGCTTCTACCGGGAAAAGGTCTTCCGGTAGAAGCCCGGCATCACCCCGCCCCTCAGAGGTTGAGCTGGAGCTTGGCCGCTTCGGACATCATGTCCGGGGTCCACGCCGGCTCCCACGTCACCTCGACCTTCACGTCCGTCACTCCCGGGATGCCGGCGATCTTGCGCTCGACCTCCGGAGGGAGCGATCCCGCGACGGGGCAGGCGGGGGAGGTGAGGGTCATGAGGACGTGGACGGAGCCCGGCAGGTCGACGTCGACCCGGTAGATGAGCCCCAGCTCGTGGATGTTGACGGGGATCTCGGGGTCGTAGCATCCCTTGAGGACCTCGAGGACCTTCGCCTCGAGGATCGAGGCGTCAATGGGGGTGCTTGTGTCCATGGTGTCCTCCGTGACCGGCCGCCTCGGGCTCGGCCTTCTTCTGCTCGGAGAAGGTGTGCCCGCAGCCGCAGCTGTGCGCGGCCTTCGGGTTCGTGAAGAGGAATTTCACCGAGCCCATTTCCTGCCGGACGTCGAGCTGGAGCTCGTTGACGTGGGGGAGGCTCGCGTCGTCGATGAGGATGCGCACCCCCTCGCTCTCGAAGGCGTGATCCTGCGGCTTCGCCGGGTTCACGTCGAAGTCGAGGACGTAGCGGAACTGCGTGCCGCTTCCCTCGCAACCTTCCGTGGTGACGCCGAGGCGCAACGCCGCCTGCTCGGGGATGTTCTCCTGGCTCTTGATCTTCTTGAGGACTTCGCCCGCGGTGGGCGTCAGCGTGATCATTCGGGTCTCCTTGTGAGCCGTCGGATTCTACTCGGTCGTCACCGACTCGAGGACTTCGGATCGGGCCGCGAGCGCTGCCTTCAGCGTGTGCCACGCGAGGCTCGCGCACTTCACCCGGACCGGGAACTCGCGCACCCCCTCGAAGACGGCGAGCTTGCCCAGGTCCTCGGCGGAGAAGGCGGGGTCGGCGTGGCCCGTCACCATCCCGTGGAATTTCTCGAACAGCGCCTCCGCCTCGGCGAGCGTGCGCCCCTTCACCGCTTCGGTCATCATCGAGGCCGAGGCCTTCGAGATCGCGCAGCCGGCGCCGACGAATCCAATATCGCGGACGACCCCCTCCTCGATCCTGAGCGTGACGCTCAGGCGGTCGCCGCACAGGGGGTTGTGCCCCTCCGCGCGCCGGTTGGCGCCCTGGACGAGGACGAAGTTCCTCGGCCTCTTGTTGTGGTCGAGAATGACCTCCTGGTAGAGATCGTCGAGCTCCGACATCAGCGGAAGACCTCGAAGACACGGTGGATGGCGCCGACGAGCGCGTCCACCTCGTCGCGCGTGTTGTAGAAGGCGAACGACGCCCGGGCCGTCGCCGGCAGGCAGAGGCGATCCATCAGCGGCTGCGCGCAGTGATGCCCGGCGCGCACGGCGACCCCCTGCTTGTCGAGGATGGTGCCGATGTCGTGCGGGTGGACGCCGTCGAGCGTGAACGAGACGACGCTTCCCTTCCTCGGCGCGGTGCCCACGATCGTGAGGCCGTCGATCCGCGAGAGCTGGCGCGTGGCGTATTCGAGGAGATCCCGCTCGTGCGCGGCACGCGGGTCGAACCCGATCGACTCGAGATAGTCGATCGCGGCGCCGAGGCCGATTGCCCCGGCGATGTCGGGAGTCCCGGCCTCGAACTTGTGCGGGATCTTGTTGTAGGTGGTCTTCTCGAAGGTCACCGAGGCGATCATGTCGCCCCCGCCCTGGAACGGAGGGCTGGCCTCGAGGAGGGCCGCCTTTCCGTAGAGGGCACCGATCCCCGTCGGGCCGAAGAGCTTGTGCCCCGAGAATGCGTAGAAGTCGGCGTCGAGGGCGCGGACGTCCACCTTGAGGTGGGGCGCTCCCTGCGCTCCGTCCACCACGGCGACGGCCCCCGCGGCGTGGGCCGCCTCGATGATCTCCTTCACCGGGTTGATCGTCCCGAGGGCGTTCGACATCTGCACGATCGAGACGATCTTCGTCCGGGGCGAGAGCATCCGGAGGTACTCGTCGAAGAGGAGCTCGCCGGTGTCCGCGATGGGGACGATCTTCAGCTTCGCGCCGCGCTCCTCGCAGAGCATCTGCCAGGGGACGATGTTCGAGTGGTGCTCCATCGTCGAGATGAGGATCTCGTCCCCCTCCCGGACGTTCTTCCTGCCCCACGTCCACGCCACCAGGTTCAGCGCCTCGGTCGTGCCGCGCGTGAAGACGATCTCGTCGTTGACGGCGGCGTTCAGGAATCGGCGGACCTTCCCGCGGGCCCTCTCGTACGCGAACGTGGCGCGCTCGCTGAGCGTGTGGAGGCCCCGATGGATGTTCGAGTTGTCCCGCGCGTAGAAGTGCTCGATCGCCTCGATGACGGCGCGGGGCTTCTGCGTCGTCGCGGCGTTGTCGAGGTAGACCAGGGGGCGCCCGTGCACGAGCTGGTGGAGGATTGGGAAGTCGGCGCGGATCCGCCGGATGTCGAAGACCTCCGGCGCGACGGCGGTCTCGGCGCTCACGCGATCCTCCCGCGCCCCTGCGCGCCCAGCTTCGCGGCGAGGAGCGACTCGAGGGAGGCCCTGACGGCCTCGTGCCTCACGCGCGAGACGACGTCGCTCACGAAGGCGCGCATGAGCATCTCGCGGGCCTCGGCCTCGCCGACGGCCCGCGAGCGCAGGTAGAAGAGCATCCCGGGGTCGATCTGGCCGATCGTCGCGGCGTGGGTGCACTTCACGTCGTCGGCGCGGATCTCGAGCTGCGGTTTCGTGTCCACGAGCGCCTCCTCCGAGAGGATGAGGTTCCGGTTCACCTGGCGCGCGTCGGTCTTCTGGGCGTCGGGGCGCACGATGATCTTCCCGTCGAAGACGCCGCGCGACCGGCCGTCGAGAACTCCCTTGTAGAGCTCCCGGCTCGCGCCGTTCGGCGACGCGTGGTCGATCGTCGTGTGGTGGTCGACGTGCTGGGCCCCGGAGAGGACGTAGAGGCCGTTGAGCGTGGCGTCGGCTCCCTCGCCCGCGAGGACGGCGTTCACGTCGTGGCGCACGAGCGCGCCGCCGAGGGCGATGGAGTGCGACGTGAACGTGGCGCTCCGGGAGAGCTCCGACTGAAGCGTCGAGACGTGGTAGCTCCTCTCCCCCTCGTCCCCGATCCTGCAGTGCTCGACGACGGCTGCGGGCCCCACGACGATCTCGGTCACCGCGTTGGCGAAGCCGGCGCTCTCGCCGCCGCCCGTGTGGATCTCGACGACGGAGACCTGCCCCGCCTCCTCCGCGACGACGAGGTTTCTCGGGTGCGACGCGTTCGCGCCGCCGCCGGGGGCGGAGATGAAGACCAGGTACACCGGGGAATCGATCGCCGTCCCCCGGGGAACGTGCACGAAGGCGCCGTCGGTCATGAACGCGGTGTTGAGCGCCGTGAAGGCGTGGCTCCGGAACTCCGCGAGGCGGCCGAGGTGCGGCTCGACGAGCGGTCGATGCCCCTCGAGGGCCGAACCGAGGCTCGAGACGACGGCGCCGGCCGGAACGCGGGCGAGATCGGAGCGGTCGGCCGCGAAGTGGCCGTTGACGAAGACGAGCCGGATGGCCCCTTCGGGGACGAGCCGCGCGGCGGGATCTGCGGCTCTCGCGCTCGCCCCGTTCAGCGGGCGCGGGCTCACGCCGTAGGGGAGCGCCGCGATCGGCGCGACGCTCGTGTAGCGCCACTCCTCGTCCCGCGTCGTCGGGAAGCCGAGGGCGCGGAAGGCCTCGATCGACGCGCGGCGGAGCGGCCCCGTCCAGGCGAGAGAGGATGGGAGAAGCGCCTTCTCGAACGCGTCGAAGGCCGCCGGGTAGGCGCCGGTTTCCAGGATCTGCGCGCCCATCAGGCCCGGGCCCCCGTCCTGCGCGCCTCCTCCTCGATCCACGCGTAGCCGGTCTTCTCGAGCTCGAGCGCGAGCTCTTTCCCCCCCTCCTTCACGATGCGGCCGCCATGGAGGACGTGGACCCTGTCGGGGACGATGTAGTTCAGGAGGCGCTGGTAATGCGTGATGACGACCATCGAGCGGCGGCCGTCGCGGAGCGAATTCACGCCGCCGGCGACGACGCGGAGCGCGTCGATGTCGAGCCCCGAGTCGGTCTCGTCGAGGACGGCGAGCTTCGGGTCGAGGACGGCCATCTGGAAGATCTCGTTGCGCTTCTTCTCGCCCCCCGAAAACCCCTCGTTGACCGCGCGGTTGAGGAGCGACTGGTCCATCTCGACGATCTTCATCTTCTCCTTGACCAGCGCGAGGAACTCCATCGCGTCGAGCTCGGGGGCGCCGCGCTGCCGCCTGATGGCGTTGAGCGCCGTCTTGAGCATGTAGGTCGTGCTCACCCCCGGGATCTCGACGGGGTACTGGAACGCGAGGAAGACCCCTTCGCGCGCGCGCTCCTCGGGGGACATCGCGAGGAGATCCTTCCCCTCGAAGAGGATCTGGCCCGAGGTCACGAGGAACGACTCGCGCCCGGCGAGGACGTGGGCGAGCGTGCTCTTCCCCGAGCCATTCGGCCCCATGATGGCGTGGACTTCTCCAGGCATGACGGTGAGGTCGATCCCCCGGAGGATCTCCTTCCCGGCGGCGCCGGCGCAGAGATTCCGGATCTCGAGTATCGGGCTAGCCAACGCTTCCCTCCAGGCTGACTTCGAGCAGCTTCTGGGCTTCGACGGCGAACTCCATCGGCAGCTCCTTGAAGACTTTCTTGCAGAATCCGTTGACGATCATCGAGACGGCGTCCTCTGCGGAGATGCCGCGCTGGCGGCAGTAGAAGAGCTGGTCTTCGCCAATCTTCGACGTGGACGCCTCGTGCTCGAGCTGGGCCGTGCTGTTCTTGACCTCGACGTACGGGAAGGTGTGCGCGCCGCACTTGTCCCCGAGAAGGAGCGAGTCGCACTGCGAGTAGTTCCGCGCGCCGACCGCGCCGGGAAGGATCTTCACGAGCCCCCGATAGGTGTTCTGGCCGTGACCGGCGGAAATTCCCTTGGAGATGATGGTGCTCTTCGTGTTCTTCCCGATGTGGATCATCTTGGTGCCGGTGTCGGCCTGCTGGTAGTTGTTCGCGACCGCGACCGAGTAGAACTCGCCGACGGAATTGTCCCCCTGGAGGATGCACGAGGGGTACTTCCACGTGATGGCCGAGCCCGTCTCGACCTGCGTCCACGAGATGCGCGAGTTGACCCCTGCGCACTTCCCGCGCTTGGTCACGAAGTTGTAGATCCCGCCCACGCCCTTCGCGTCGCCGGGGTACCAGTTCTGCACCGTCGAGTACTTTATCTGCGCGTTGTCGAGCGCGACCAGCTCGACCACCGCCGCGTGGAGCTGGTTCTTGTCGCGCATCGGCGCGGTGCACCCCTCGAGGTAGCTGACGTACGCCCCCTCGTCGGCGACGATGAGCGTCCTCTCGAACTGCCCCGTGTCGGCCGCGTTGATGCGGAAGTACGTGGACAGCTCCATCGGGCAGCGCACACCTTTCGGGATGTAGCAGAACGAGCCGTCGCTGAAGACCGCGGAGTTGAGCGCGGCGAAGAAGTTGTCGGAGTGGGGGACCACCGATCCAAGGTACTTCTTGATCAGATCGGGGTGGGTCCGCACAGCTTCCGAGAAGGAACAGAAGATGATCCCCATCTCGCCGAGCTTCGCCTTGAAGGTCGTCGCCACCGAGACGCTGTCGAAGACGGCGTCGACCGCGACCCCCGCGAAGAGCTTCTGCTCGGTGAGCGGGATCCCCAGCTTCTCGTAGGTGCGGAGGAGCTCCGGGTCGACCTCGTCGAGGCTCGCGAGCTTCTCCTTCGATTTCGGCGCGGAGTAATAGATGATGCCCTGGTAGTCGATCTTCGGGTAGCGGACCATCGACCAGGTGGGCTCCTCCATCGTGAGCCACCGGCGGTACGCCTTCAGGCGCCACTCGAGCATGAACTCGGGCTCGTTCTTCTTCGCGGAGATGAGCCGCACGATGTCCTCGCTGAGGCCGCGCGGGATCTCGTCGCTGTCGATTGCGGTGACGAACCCGTACTTGTACTCCTTTGTCGCGAGGTCGCGGACGTTCGTCTCTTTTCTCATGGCGCCGCCTTCTCCATCGCGGGGGCGGCCGAAGGCGAGGTCCCGCCGCGCCACGGCCCGAGGGTGACGAGCCTCTCGCCGAGGGGGCGCGCCAGCTCCGAGAGGGTGATGCCGCCGAGCGCGTTCAGGACGACCTGGTTGATCTTCTGCCAGTTGGAGGCGACCGGACAGTTCGTCTCGAGCTCGCACTGCGCCTCCTCGTGCGAGCTGCAGTCGGTGATGGCGACGGGCCCCTCGAGCGCCTCGAGAATCTCGGCGACGGTGATCTTGTCGGGCTGCCGCGCCAGCACGTAGCCGCCGCGCACGCCGCGGTGGGAGACGAGGAGCCCTTCCTTTGCGAGGAGCTTGAGGATCTTGCCTACCGTGGGGAGGGGGAGATGGGCTTCGGCCGCGAGATCGCGCGTGTTGTGAAGCGGCCGCTCGGGGTGACGGGCGCAGACGGTGAGGAGCACCATCGCGTAATCGGTGAGGCGTGTCATTCGAATCATGGCGTTTTCTGGGGACCCCAGGACATCTCTTCCGCCGGCCGCAGACCCTCTGTTTCGCTGCACTTCCGATTAGGGACTGAACCGGTCCGGTTTCTTGGAAAAATACAGGACGGATTTGGTGCTGTCAAGGCGGTTTCCCGATCGGGATCGCGTCTGGCATAATCCGGGCATGCCGAAAGTGCTGCTCCTCGACGAGGCCGCCGTCGCCTCACTCCTGACGATGAACGACCTGATCCCCCTCATGGAGCGTGCCCTGGCAGAGTTCTCCGCGGGGAGGGTCGACCAGCCGGTGCGGACGGTCGTCGCGCCGGCAGGCCACCATTCGATGCTCGCGGTGATGCCCGGACACGTGCCGTCCATGGCCGCGCTGGGCGTGAAGGTGGTGACGGTCGCTCCGGGGAACGCCGACCTCCACCTGCCGACGCACCTCGCGACGATCCTGCTCCACGATCCGGCGACGGGGGCGCTCCTCGCGCTGATCGACGGCCGCCTCGTCACCGAGATGCGGACCGCGGCCGTCTCCGCGGCGGCGTCGAAGGCGCTCGCGCGGCCGGGGGCGAGGCGCCTCGCGATCGTCGGATCCGGCGTCCAGGCCCACAGCCATCTCGAGGCCTTCCGCGAGGTCCACGATCTCGACGAGATCTCCGTGTTCAGCCCGGCGCCGGCGAGCCGCGAGGCCTTCGCCGCCCGGGAGTCGAAGCGCCACGGGATCCGCGTGCGCCCCGTCGGCTCCGCGGAGGAGGCGGTGACCGGGGCCGACCTCGTCGTGGTTGCGACGGCGAGCCCGACTCCCGTGGTCCTCGGGAGGTGGCTCGCCGAGGGGGCGCACGTCACGGCCGTCGGCGCGTGCGTCGCCAACCGGCGCGAGATCGACGGCGAGGCGGTCGCGCGCGCGCGGGTCTTCGTCGATTCGATCGCCGCGGCGCGCGTCGAGGCCGGCGACATTCTCCTCGCGGAGAGCGAAGGGTCGGTGAAGGGAAACGCCGTCGCCGGTGAAATCGGAGCCGTCTTCGCGGGCGGGCTCCCCGGACGGACGAGCGATCGCCAGATCACCCTCTTCAAGTCGCTGGGGCTGGCCGTCGAGGACGTGGCGGCCGCGAGCCACCTCCACCGGCTCGCGCGGGAGCGGCGGGCAGGGGTCGAGATTTCGCTCTAGCCGTACGACTCGTACTCGATCCGATCGTCCGTGACGCCGAGCTCCCGGAGCCCCGCGAGCGCCGCCTCGAGAAACCTCGGCGACGGCGCGATCCCCTTCTCCTTCGCGGCCGCGCGATCCCACGGCCCCACCGCCGGCCCGCACGCGTAGACCAGGCACGTCCCTGGATCCGGGATGTGCGCCTTCAGAATGGGCGTGTCGACGCGCCCCTTGAGGACCTCCGGCCCGAACCGCCCCGCGTCGGTCTCCCTCGACAGGACGTGGACGACGCGGAGCCGATCGGTGTGCTGCCGGGTCAGCTCGGCGAGCTGTTTCCTGAAGATGACGTCCTTCCATGTCTTGTTCGCGTTGATCCACACGTGCCTGAGGCTCGGGAAGCTCGTGAGCGCGTGCTTGAGGATCGAGAAGTTCGGCACGCTGCCGGATCCGGCGCACAGGTGCACGAGCGTGTCCGTCCTCGACTCGACGTTGTCGGGAAGAGTGTACGGCCCCGTGAACCCGGTGACGATGAGGCGCATCCCGATCCGCGTCCGCCGCACGAGCATCGGCGAGAGGAGGGGCGGGAATTTCGTCTGCCCCGAGACGTACCGCTCCTCCTTGATGGTGACCGCGAGGTACTTCTCGTGCGGCGCCGACACCATCGAGTAGGCGCGCGGCGGCTCCTTCTTCCCCTTCATGTCCTCGAGGAAGGCGGTGAACCGCGCGAGCGAGTCGAACTGGTGCGGGTCAATCGTGAGGAAGTGCCCGGCCCGGTAGTCGAGCCGGTCGTTCCCGGTGAAGAAGACGAGCGTGGAGGTGTCGTGCGTCTCGGCGATCGTGTCCGCGACCATCACCTCCAGCTCCTTGATCCGCTTGCGCGGCGAGGCGTCGAAGGGGGCGCGCGGTTCGCTCATGGCGAAGGAAGTCTATCAGGAGGGGACGCTGCGCGGGAAGACGCGGTGCGCGACGCGCGGACGATCGCGAGCTTCTCCGCGCGGGGCATCCGTTTGAGCCGGGCCTCGAGCCGGAGCGCATCTCCCCACGTCCGGACGCGGCGCGAGAAGGCGAGGGCGACGGGGAGGCGCGAGCGCGTGTACCTCGAGGCGGTGCCCGCGCGGTGCTGCGCGACCCGGCGATCGAGGTCCTTCGTGGCGCCCGTGTACAGCGAGCCGTCGCGGCAGCGGAGGATGTAGACGAAGGGCACGGGGGAGTATAGTTGGAATCCCGTGACTCCCATGCAACCCATCGACCGGATCGCCGCACGCCTCGCCGCGCTCGAGCCGCGCCTCTCGCCCCCGGGCTCGTACACCGAGGAGGCGGCCGTGGCCGTTTGCCTCCGGCCGGCGGGAGCCTCGGCCGAGATCCTATTGGTGAGGCGCGCCGAGCACCCTCTGGACCCATGGTCGGGGGACGCCGCCTTCCCGGGAGGGAGGCGCGATCCGTCGGATCTCTCGCTCTCGCACACCGCCGTCCGCGAGACGCTCGAGGAGACGGGGTTGGATCTCAACGCCGGCGCGAGGCTCCTCGGCCGCCTCGATGACGTCCACCCGCGCGTCGTGTCGCTGCCGAGCCTCAACGTCAGCTCCTTCGCATTCGCCATCCCCGAGGGGGCGACCGCCTCGGCGCGCTCCGAGATCGTCGCCGCGCACTGGATCCCGATCGGCGAGCTCGTGAGCCCCGAGCGCCAGGCCTCGCGCGTGCATCAGGGGAAGGCGGGGGAGCGCGTCTTCCCGTCGATTCGCTACGGGGATCTCGAGATCTGGGGGCTCACGCACCGGATCCTCTCGCAGCTCCTCGACCTCGCACGGAGTTGACGCGCCGGCCCGGTGATATCATCGCGCACCGGCCGCGACCCGCGGCGCCCGAGGAGATCCCCCGTGCAGCTCGAACCCGGTTTCATGCTCGCGCACTACCGTCTCGCGTCGAAGATCGGCGAGGGGGGAATGGGCGTCGTCTGGAAGGCGCACGACACGACGCTCGGCCGCGACGTGGCGATCAAGGTCCTTCCCGACGCTCTGGCCGCCGATCCCGAGCGTCTGGCGCGGTTCGAGCGCGAGGCGCCTTGCGCAGGGGCCGATCTTCCTCGACGAGGCCCTCGCGGTCGCGCGCGACGTCGCCGCGGCGGTGGAGACCGCGCACGAGAACGGCGTCATCCACCGAGATCTGAAGCCGGCCAACATCCATCTCGGCCCCGACGGAAGAGTAAAGGTCCTCGACTTCGGCCTCGCGAAGGCCTTCGAGCCCGACGCGAGCTCGCCGGCGCTCTCCCTCTCGCCGACCCTCACGACGCCCGCCACGCGCGCCGGCGTCATCATGGGGACGGCGGCTTACATGAGCCCCGAGCAGGCGAAAGGGAAGCCGGTCGATCGTCGCGCCGACATCTGGGCCTTCGGCTGCGTGCTGTACGAGATGCTCGCCGGCCGGCGGCCGTTCGTCGGCGACGGCGTCTCGGAACTCATCGCCGCGGTGATCATGGGGCCGCCGAACCTCGAGGCGATCCCCTCGGGCGTCCCTTCATCGATCCGATCGCTCATCCGCCGCTGCCTCGACAAGGACCCGAAGCGCCGCCTCCGCGACATCGGCGACGCTCGGCTCGTGATCGAGGAGACGCTGGCCGGCGCCCCTGACGAGCGGGCCGGCGGCCCCGTCGCCGCGGGGGCGGCGGCCGGGGTCGACGGGACGAAGACGGCCGTGGGGCCGATCCTCGTGGCGGGGTTGATCGCGGGCGCGCTCGCCGGGGCCGGAATCCTCTGGGTCTTGCGTTCCCCCGCCGCTCCGGCGCCGCTCCGGCGCTTCGAGCTCTCGTCCAAGGGGCCTTTCCGATCGGCGCTCCTGGGCTCACTCGTCGCCATCTCCCCGGACGGCCGCCGCGTCGCCTACAGCGAGGCCGGGGGGCTCTTCATCCGGGAGCTGGATCACCTCGAGCCGAAGCAGGTGAAGGTCGCCGCCGCGCCGGGGTTTCTCTTCTGGTCCCCCGACAGCGCGTGGCTTGCGTACCAGGCCGGCGGCAAGATCTGGAAGGTGCCGGCGGGAGGAGGGGAGAGCCAGGTCGTCGTCGATCACCCGGGACTGCTCACCGGCGGGAGCGGCGCGTCCTGGGGGCCGAACGACCGCATCGTCTACGCGGGAGGCGAGGACGCGATCGACGAGGTCCCCGCGACCGGCGGCGACATCAAGAAGCTCGTGGCCAACGACCCGAACGAGAAGGGGGACTTCCACGATCCCTCGTGGCTCCCCGACGGGAGCGGCGTCCTCTTCGTGCGCCACGCTCCCGGTGGCCCGCCCAACGATCTCTCGCTCGTCGCCGGGGGGGCGCGAAAATCTCTCCTCAAGCTCGACGACCAGCAGATCTGGTACCCCGTCTACTCGCCGACGGGGCACATCCTCTACCGTCGCCAGCCGAACAACCCCGGGATCTGGGCGCTTCCCTTCTCGCTGTCGAAGCACGCGGCGACGGGAGAGCCTTTCCTCGTCGTTCCCGACGGGGATCTCCCGAGCGTCTCGAACGACGGGACGCTGGTGACGGTGAAGGGGGCAGGCGGAGGCGAGTCGCAGCTCGTGTGGCTCGATCGCTCGGGGAAGCTCACGGGAACGATCGGCAAGCCTCAGGCGCAGTGGCCCTTCCCCGCGATATCGCCGGACGGCCGGCAGATCGCGATCGCCGCCACCGAGAACGACAAGCGGGAGATCTGGCTCCACGACGCCGAGCGCGGCACGATGACGCGGCTGACGAGCAACAGCGCCGGGACGTGGTCGCCGGTCTGGACGCCGAAGGGGGATCAGGTCGTCTACACTGACGGCCAGGCTCCCCCCGCCCTCTCGATCCTCGTCAAGGCGGCCGACGGAAGCGGGGAGGCGAAGAAGCTCGTGGACGGCTGGGGTCCCTCCATCTCACCCGACGGCCGGTATCTCGCGTACGCCGCCAGCGATCCGAACAACGATTGGGATCTCTGGTATCTCGAGCTCGAAAAAGGCGGCCCCCCGGTCCTGCTCTTGAAAGCCCCCGAGACGCAGATATGGCCCCGCATCTCCCCGGACGGCGCCTTCTACGCCTACCAGTCGGGCGAGACGGGGCGCAACGAGGTCTACGTGAAGCGCTTTCCCTCGGGAGAGGGGAAGTGGCAGGTCAGCACCGACGGCGGCGAATGGCCGGCGTGGGGGCACCACGGTGACCGCATCTACTACGTGCACGAGGACACGATTCTCGAGGCCCGCTTCGCATCGAAGCCCGGCGTGTCGCTCGGCAGGCCCGTCGAGATCCTCACGCGCCCTTCCTACGGCGCGCCGCTGATGTTCGGATGGACCTCGGGGTTCGACGTGTCGGCCGACGATCAGCGCTTCGTCGTGGCCCGCGCGGTCGGCGGCACTCAGGTCGCGAGCGGCATCATCGTGATCGAGAACTGGCTCGCCGAGTTCCGGAAGAAGTAGCGCCGATCAGAGCCGCCCGCCGAAGTAGAGCGTCACGCGCCCGATGTGAGGCGCCAGATCGAGCCCGTCAGCCGAGGCGAGCACGTCCTTGTAGCCGTCCCCGTTGAAGTCCCCCGTCGCGGAGATCGCCGAGCCGAGGAAGTCCCCGTCGAGCACCCCTTCGACGAGCGCCGACCAGGTACCGTGGAGCCCGGAGGGGCCGCCGAGGAAGACGTAGACCTGGCCGATGTTCGCCGTGCCGTGGCTGTCGTAATCCCCGTAGCTGTAGGCGCCGATCGCCAGATCGGAGTATCCGTCGCGGTTGACGTCCCCCGCCGCGATGGCGGAGCCGAACCCGGTAACGTCGTGACGATCGAGCTCACCCTTCAACGTGAGGCTCGCCTTGCCGGCGGGCCCGCCGACCTTGCCGGGGAAGATCGAGACGATCTCGGACGTCCGGCTCGCGGCCGACGAGGCGGCGACGTCCTTGATGCCGTCCCGGTTGTAGTCGCCGGCGAGCGAGAGCTTGTACCCGAAGCCGGCGTTCGCGGTGTTCACGAGGAGCGTCGTGGAAGGGCCTGTCGACGGTTTGATGTTCCCGCCGGCGTAGACAAAGACCGCCCCCTGATCGGTCGTCTTGCCGTCGTATCCTGGAGCGCCGATGCCGACGTCGGGGATCCCGTCCCCGTCGACGTCGCCTACCGATACCGCGGCGCCGAAGAGCGCCCCCACGAGGTTCGATTCGACCGACCAGTCGGGGGTCGTGGAGGGGCCGTTCGGAGATCCGAAGAATGCGACGACCTTCCCTTCGTTCGTCTGGCCACCTGAGAACCACGGAGCCGCCACGAGGATGTCGCTGTAGTTGTCGTTGTTCAGGCGCCCCGCGGCGAGTGTGTAGCCGTAGTTTGCGCCGGCAACGTTCCCCTCGGTGGTCCAGTCCGGCGTCGCGCCGGGCCCGGTGGGCGAGCCGTAGAAGAGCCAGACCTTCCCTGCGTCGGCCTGGCCGTTGTCGTACCACGGCGCGGCGACGAGGATGTCGGCGTAGCCGTCGCCGTTGACGTCCCCCGCGCCGATCGCACGGGAGAGCTGCGCGCGGTACTGGTTGGACTCGAAGCTCCACGAGGGGGTCGTCGCCGGTCCCGACGGCCCGCCGAGGTAGAGATACACCCGCCCCTCCGCGAGTTCGCTGATGTCCCCGGAGTACGCGGCCGTCGCGGTGATGAGGACGTCGTCATACCCGTCCCGGTTCACGTCGCCGGCGCTCTGCACGTCGGCTCCGAACTGCGAGTTCGTCTGCGGGCCGTAGACCGTCCAGTCGGGGGTCCCGCTGGCGATCCCGGCGAACCCGAGAGCGCAGGTCGATACGAGAACCGCGGCCAGCGAGAGCTTTTTCGAGAGGGTAGGCATGCTCGTCTCCTCCGGGACAGTCGGGTCCTGGCCTCATGTCAGATGCTGTTACAACATCTCGCCGCACATTCTCGAGTGGCATACCGCCATTCGGACCCGGATGCAAGAGGGAAATTTCACAGGACCACGGC
Organism: Acidobacteriota bacterium; assembly: GCA_016195325.1. Lineage (NCBI taxonomy): Bacteria > Pseudomonadati > Acidobacteriota > Acidobacteriota bacterium. Next base: position 2,268 of record JACPZX010000067.1, on the reverse strand, counting down.
CTCGACGTAGGGGCGCATCACGCGTTCCACCCGGCACGCTCGCCCCGCGAGCCCGAGCGCCTCGATCGTCACCTTCCGGCGCCGCCACCCCTCGCGGAGCGCCTCGACGGCTAGATCCACGCCGAAGCGGCTCCGGCACTTGAAGAGATCGGCGATCGTCTTCGCGAGGGAGTAAACGCGGATCGGATCACCCCCGACGATCTTCGTCTCGATCCCGAACGTGAACGCGTCACCGCTGAAGCGTACGATTCGAAGCGGCGGGTACACGAGGGAGGGATCGCGTGTCCCGCGGCGGATGGCGATCCAGGTCCCTTCCGCGGCCTCCGTCGGCGATCCGATTCCGTGAATCGCCAGGGCCGAGACGAGACACACGACAGCCGCCGGCACCGCGCGCGCCGCCATGCGGGACATGAGATGCGGCTCCGCGTCGCCGTAGCCCGCTGCACGCTCGGCGACCCGGCCCGAGCGCACGTCCCCGCTGCGTCCGTGTCGCTGCCCGTGGCCGGCATGGTCTCGGTGCCCGCGGGGGGCGCCGAGGGCACGGTGGTCGCCGGGCACGTGGTAGACCCCGCGCGAAGCGCGCGCGAGCGCGCCGGCCTCGACAAGCCGCGTGAGCTGCTGGCTGTGGACTCCGGCCCGGGCGGCATCCTTCGCTGTCACCACGCCATGGCGCCGCGCAAGCGCCATCACGAGCTCTTGCGACGGTTGCCGGGTCGCGCTGAGCGGGGGCCGAGCCTGTTCGTGTTCGCCGCGGGGGCGGTGTGCGCGGTGCGACTCGAAGTGCGACTCGCGGCGCTGGCTAGTTGCGTCGTGGGACTTGTCGCGAGGAGGGTGCGTGCCATGTGTCATGGTGTGGAAGTGTAGACACTTAGTGCAATCTGTCAACGCTTTCACACACGCGTCGCCGGCCGCTCATCTCGGGCGCAGCCAAGGGCGTAGAGGCTTCTGCACATCTCTGTGGCCATCCGCCGCGTAGACACTTGTGCAAATCTGTCGACAGGTCTCACCGGAACACGTGGTGCTCCCCCCAGGGTCCGGTAGTTGCGGGCGCAGTTGCGAAACCCGGCCGCCCGCAGCGGCATCCAATTGTGCGTGGAGGCGCCTGGGGGCGAACGCTAGACTGGGCCGGGAGGTGGCCCTGACGTGATGAGAAGACGCATGGTTCTGACGAGCATGATTCTGGCCGCCGTCGCGACGATGATCGGTTGCGCGAATGCCGGGTCAGCCCCTGCCACTCCCACCGCCGCCGCGGCGCCCGACGCAACGAAGCGCGGCACCGCGGCCCCCGCCGGCTCCCCCGGCAAGATCGAGGTCGCGACGCTCGCGGGCGGCTGCTTCTGGTGCATCGAGTCGGCCTTCGACGATCTTCCCGGCGTCGTGGACGCCGTCTCCGGTTACACCGGCGGCCGCGAGGTGAACCCCACGTACGAACAGGTCTCATCGGGGACGACGGGGCACGTCGAGTCCGTCGAGGTCCATTTCTACCCGTCGGTCATCAGCTACGCGCAGATCCTCGACGTCTTCTGGAAGCAGATCAACCCGACAGACGGCGGCGGGCAGTTCGCCGATCAGGCGCCGCAGTACCGGACCTTTATCTTCTATCACGACGACGACCAGAAGCGTGTCGCCGAGGGGTCGAAGAGGTTTCTCGAGGCGAGCGGGTGGTTCGATAAGCCGATCGCGACGAAGATCGTCCCCGCCGTGACGTTTTACCGCGCGGAGGAGTACCACCAGGACTATCACCGGAAGAACTACGAGCACTACAGGATGTACAAGTGGGGATCGGGGCGGGAGCCCTTCATCGAGTCGTTCTGGAAGGGGAAGCCCGAGATCGTCCCGGTGCTCGAGCGGGTCGCGGCGACGACGCCGGGCTCGTCCGGGTCGGCCGCCGCATCGCCCGGAGGGAAGCGCGTGTACACGAAGCCGTCCGACGACGCGCTCAAGGCGAAGCTGACGGAGATGCAGTACTACGTCACGCAACAGGAAGGAACGGAACCGCCGTTCCGCAACGAGTACTGGGACAACCACGAGCCCGGCATCTACGTGGACATCGTGACGGGGGAGCCGCTCTTCTCCTCCACCGACAAGTTCGACAGCGGGACGGGGTGGCCGAGCTACTCGAAGCCCCTCGTGGACGAGAACGTCGTTGCGAAGGGGGCAGTCACGAGTTTCATCTTCGGCTCCGAGGTGAGGAGCAAGGTCGCGAACAGCCATCTCGGCCATGTTTTCAAGGACGGGCCGCCGCCGACGGGGCTGCGCTACTGCATC
>JACPZX010000066.1 GCA_016195325.1 Acidobacteriota bacterium | reverse complement strand
GGATCCGCGCGGAGGCGAGCGCGCTGCCGATCCCGAGGCATGCGAGGAAGACCGCGAGGATGATCGCGAAGGTGTACGACGTCCCTCCGAAGAGAAGCGCGAGGAGCCGCGTCCAGATCACCTGCCCGCCGAGCGCCGTCATCCCCGACAGGGCGATCACGAGGAGCACGACGCGATCTTCGCCGCTCCCGGGTGACCCGGGGTCGGCCAGGGCGGGCCGGGGTTCGTGGGGGGCGCGCCGCGCGAGGGCAAGACCGGCCGCCCCCGCGATGAAGTTCAGCGCGGCCGCGACGCCGGTGGCGACCCGCACGTCGTACACCGGGAGGAGGTAGAACCCCGCGAGGAGCGCTCCCGTGACGGCGCCCACCAGGTTCGCCGCGTACAGGACGCCGAGGCCCGAGAGTCCGCGCGGCGTGGCGACAAACCATCGCGAGACGGCGGGGAAGGTCGCCCCCATCAGAATCGTCGGCGGCAGGAGACAGATCCCCGCGATCGCCGCGCGCAGCAGGATCCCCTGAAGGCCGAGGCTCGCGTGTCGGAGATAGACGTCCCCGACGGAGAGAACGAACCACGGGAGGAGGAGCCCAAGGATGCCGACGCCGAGCTCGAGCCGCGCGTACACCCGGATGGGGTGAAGCGTCCGCGGGATCCACCGGGAGCTGGCCAGGCTGCCGAGGAACATCCCGACCATGAAGCTGGCGAGGAGGATCCCCACCGAGATCGCCGAGGCGCCGATGACCAGCCTCAGGAGCTGGAGCCAGATCACCTCGTAGATGAGGGCGGCGCACCCGCTGATGAGGAAAAGCAGGGCGAGGAGTGTCTCATGCTCCTTCGTCTCGCGGGTTCGCACGCGGCGAAGTATAAGAGATAATGTCCCCGCGCCATGCCTCTAGATCCCGGTACCCGGCTCGGTCCTTACGAGATCCTCGCGCCGCTCGGCGCGGGAGGGATGGGAGAGGTCTACCGTGCGAAGGACACGCGCCTCGATCGCGTCGTCGCGGTCAAGGTCCTTCCGGCGCACCTCGCCGCGCATCCCGAGCTGAGGCAGCGGCTCGAACGCGAAGCGAGGGCCGTCTCCAGCCTGAGCCACCCTCACATCTGCACCCTGTTCGACGTCGGCCACCACGAGGGGATCGACTACCTCGTGATGGAGCACCTCGAGGGGGAGACGCTGGCCGAGCGCCTGAGGAGGGGACCGCTTCCCTACCCCGAGCTGATGCGCGCGGCGATCGAGATCGCCTCGGCGCTCGATCGCGCGCACCGGAGCGGCATCGTCCACCGCGACCTCAAGCCCGGCAACGTGATGATGACGAAATCCGGGACGAAGCTCCTCGACTTCGGCCTCGCGAAGGGGATGGGACTCGGCGCTGCCCCGTCGAACCTCACCGCGTCACCGACGCTCACGAGCCCTCTCACCGCGGCGGGGGCGATCGTCGGGACCTTTCAGTACATGGCCCCCGAGCAGCTCGAGGGGAAGGAGGCCGACGCGCGGAGCGATCTCTTCGCGCTCGGCGCCGTGATCTACGAGATGGCGACAGGGGGGCGCGCCTTCGACGGGAAGACGCAGGCGTCGCTCATCGCCTCGATCCTCAAGGAGGAGCCGCGGCCGATCCGCGCGGCGGTCCCCTCGGCCCCCGCCTCCCTCGATCGGCTCGTGCGCCAGTGCCTCGAGAAGGATCCGGACGAGCGGATCCAGAGCGCGCACGATGTGAAGCTCCAGCTCGAGGTGATCGCAGAGGCCGGATCCACTTCCGAGGCGCCTCCCGCCGCAGGGCCGGCAGCGTCGCGATCGCGCGAGCGGCTCGCGTGGGCGATCGCCGCCATCGCATCGATCGCCGCGATCGGCGCGGCGGGGATGGTGATGCGGAGGACGGTGCCGAGCGAGACGATGGTCGTCTCCTCGATCTCCCCGCCCGCAGGCGAGATGCTCCAGCCCAACACGCTGGCCATCGCGATCTCACCCGACGGAAGGGAGATTGTCTTCGCGGCCCACGGCCAGGCTGGAAACGGACTGTGGGTTCGCCCCCTCGACTCAATGAAGGCGAGACTCCTGTCCGGCACCGAGGATGCGGAGTGCCCCTTCTGGTCCCCCGACGGGCAGTCCATCGGCTTCTACGCCAACGGGCAGCTCAGGAAGGTGGATCTCGCCGGCGGGCGGAGCGACGCCCTGGCCCCGATGAGCATCTGCCTCGGAGCCTCGTGGAGCCGTGACGGCTCGATCCTCTTCGTCCCCGACCGGTACCTCCCCGTCATGAGAATCCCGGCGACCGGTGGGGAGCCGGTGGCGTTGGGCGCCCCGGGCGCGGCGCGCGGGAAGCGGATCTTCTCCCAGCCGAGCCTCCTCCCCGACGGGCGCCACGTCCTTTTCACGGTGAACGAGATGTGGGAGGGGGGGCAGAACAGCGGCATCTTCGCGGCGGCGATAGACGGAAAAGACGAGAGGCGCATCCTCCCGGTCCTCTCCAACGCGCGTTACGTGGCGCCGGGGTATCTGGTCTTCGCGAAGGACGGCTCGCTTCGGGCGCAACGGTTCGACCCCGAGCGCCTCGAGCTGTCCGGCGACGCCGTCACGATCATGGACGGCGTTCAGTACATGGGATTCTACCAGAGCCACGTCTTCTCGGTGACGGACGAAGGAAAGCTCGCGTTCGTCGCCGGCGAGGGAACCCTGACGCGGCAGTTCACGTGGGTCGATCGCAAGGGGGCCATCGTCCAGACGATTGGCAAGCCGGGGAATTTCTTCTCCCCCCGCCTCTCGCGCGACGGCCGGCGCATCGCGTTCGATCAGAGCGAGGCCACGAGCGACAGCGGCGACATCTGGACGCTCGATCGCGAGCGCGGCGTGGCCACGCGGCTGACCTTCGATCCCCGCAATGAATCGGCGCCGGTGTGGTCCCCCGACGGCCGGCGGATACTCTTCTTCGGCAACTTCTCGAACCGGACCGACCTCTTCACGGTCGCTTCGGACGGGACGGGGGCCATCGAGACGCTCCTCTCGAACGGGGCGGACAACCTGGCGAGCGACTGGTCGCGCGACGGCAAGTTCATCCTCTACCAGACGACGCACGGCGCGGGGTTCCTGGCGAACACCGATCTGTGGATCTACTCCGTGGATGGGAAGAAGGCCGAGCCCTGGCTCGAGTCCCCGTACGCCGAGCGCCAGGGGAAGTTCAGCCCCGATCAAAGGTGGATCGCCTACGTCTCGACCGAATCGGGGCGGATGGAGGTGTACGTCCGGGGGTTCATGCCCCCCGGAGGGAAGTGGCGCGTCTCCACCGACGGGGGAACCTCTCCCGTCTGGCGGCCGGACGGCAAGGAGCTCTTCTTCGTCTCCGCGGACTCCAAGGTCATGTCGATCGCGATCCGCCCGGGAGCGGAGTTCGACGCCGCCGCGGCGACGCCGCTCTTCCGGATCCCGGGAGAGCTGCTCGACGTGGGGGGGCTGATCACCCAGTACGACGTCGCCCCCGACGGTCAGGGCTTCCTGATGAACTTCGACACGCCGGCCGAGAACCAGCGGCCGATCACGCTCGTCACGAACTGGACATCGCTGCTCAAGAAGCCCTGACGACGGTCAGCCCCTTCCCGCCTCCACCGGCAGCGAGAGGCTCTCCCACGCCGCGATGCCGCCGATCAGGTCGGTCAGGCCGCGCCACCCCTGGCGCTCGAGGAGGCTCGTCGCGATCACCGACCGGAACCCCGAAGCGCACTGAACCACCACGGGGACGCCCTTCGGGATCTCCGACGCGCGCCGCGCGAGCTGGCCGAGGGGGATGTGGCGCGATCCGGGGATGTGCTTGTCCGCGCGCTCGCCGTCGTTGCGCACGTCGAGGACGATCGGGGGCGCGGCCGACTTGAGCTGCGCCGCCAGATCCCCTGCGGCGACCCGCGAGGTGCTCTGCACGAGATCGGGGCGCGACGAGAGCGCGTGCATCCCCCCTTCGAGATATCCCACGACCTGATCGAAGCCGATGCGGCCGAGGCGCGTCGCCGCCTCGACTTCCCCTCCCGGCTCCGCGATGACGACGATGGGGCGCTCGCGATCGAGGAGGGTTCCGGCCCACGTCGCGAACTTCCCCGAAAGGCCGATGCTCACGCTCCCGCCGAGGTGCGCCGCCGCCCACTCGCCGGGCTCCCGCACGTCGAGGAGGCAGGCGCCGGCGTTCCCGAGGCGGAGGACCTCGTCGAGCGGGACGGGGCGGAGCATCTTCTCCATCGCCGCCGGCAGCGTCGCGCGCGCCTTGCGGTTCAGCATCGCGTCGTACGAGAAGTAGGCCGGAGCCTCGGGCTGGTCGGTCGTGACCATCCGGACGAAGGCGTCGCGGCTCATCGGCTGGAGCGCGTAGTTCGTGAGGCGCTGCTGGCCGAGCGTCGACGACGTCTCCTGGCTCAGGTTCTTCCCGCACATCGATCCGGCGCCGTGCGCGGGGTAGACGAGCGTCGTATCGGGAAGTGGCAGCAGCTTGCCGTGGAGCGAATCGTACAGGAGACCGGCGAGATCGGCCGCGGAGATCCCGATCGAGGCCATGAGGTCGGGCCTGCCGACGTCGCCGATGAAGAGGGTGTCTCCCGTGAACACGGCGTGCGGCTTCGCGGCGCCGCGCGCCGTGTCGAAGACCGTGATCGAGATCCCCTCGGGGGTGTGCCCCGGCGTCTCGAGGATGCCGAGCTTGACGGCGCCGAGCGGGATCACGTCGCCATCGCGCGCCGGCGCGAACGGGTACTCCGCCTCCGCGCGCGCCCCCAGGTGGATCGCCGCCCCGGTGCGCTCCTTCATCTCGAGGTGGCCGGCGACGAAGTCGGCGTGGAAGTGCGTGAGGAAGACGTGCTCGATCCGCACGCCGAGGCGCTTCGCGTCCTCGAGGTACTGGTCGACGTCGCGCTGCGGGTCGATGACCGCCGCGACCCTCGCGGCCTCGTCACCCACCAGGTACGACGCGTGCGCGAGACAGCCGAGGTAGTACTGCTTGAGGATCATGGGCCGCCATTCTAACCCCTCCGGCCTTTGCCAGCGACCCCGAGGCTGCTAGCATTCGGAGACCTGCCCGCTGGCCTGAAGAAGGAGTCTCCCTCCATGAAACGACTCCCACTCCTCGGTCTCCTCATCCTCTCCGTCGCGCTCATTCAGAGCAGCACCCCGGCCCGTCCTGAGACCGCCCTCGGCAACCCCGCGTGGCCCCGGTTGGGAGACATCACCGGCAAGGACGGCGCCCCGATGGTCCTCGTCCCGCCCGGCGAGTTCCTGATGGGGAGCGCCGACACCGACCCTCTGGTTCACTTCTCCGAGAAGCCCCAGCGCCGGGTGGCCCTGGCGGGCTTCTACATCGACAGGTACGAGGTGACGGTGGATCAGTACCTCGGATTCCTCGCCGACATCAAGCTGAACGGCCACGTGTCGTGCGATTCCGCCGAGCCCAGGTCATCGAACCACGTCCCGGTCCCGACGAAGGGAACGACCTGGTCCTCCCCGACGCGCCCCGTCGTGAACGTGAGCTGGTACGACGCCGCGGCGTACTGCGCGTGGGCCGGCGAGCGGCTGCCGACCGAGGCGGAGTGGGAGAAGGCGGCCCGCGGCGCGGACGGACGGATCTACCCGTGGGGGAACGACCCTCCCGACGCGCGCCTTCTCGGAAATCTCGCCGACGAGGCCTCGGTCCGGCGTCCCGGCTCGACCCCCATCAACGCGGGGACGTACGTCGAGGGATTGAACGACAGGTTCGGAGGGTCCGCGCCCGTCGGCTCCTTCGCGGCGGGAGCGAGCGCGTACGGCGCCGAGGACATGGCCGGCAACGTCCAGGAGTGGACCGCCTCGCGCGAGCGCGCGACGCTTCGGGATCGGGCCGAGGATCTCGGCTTCAGGTGCGCGAGGGATCAGAAGCCCCTCTGAGTCGGGAGTGCGGTCGCTACCTCAGCTGGAAATCGACGACGAGCGTCATGTAGACGTCGATCGGTTCGTCGGCGCGCGTCGCGGGATCCCACCGCCACTTCGAGACGGCCTCGGCCGCGGCCCCCGCGAGCCACTCGCCTCCCTCGGGCATCTGGAGGACGACGAGTCGATCCGGCGTGCCGTCCATTCGCACAACGAGATCCATGATCACCTTGCCCGTGAGGCGCTCTTCCTTCGCTCTCTCCGGATAGACGGGATGGACCATCTCCCGGAGGACCGGGGGCTTCACGTCATCCCCGCCCAGGGTCGAGACGGTTCCGAAATCATGCGGCGATCCGGGCGCGAGGGGCGTCACGCCGATCACCAGGGTGTCGCCTTCGCCACCGAGCGGCGCCGCGAGGGCGACCGTGGCGCCGTCCGCGACGCGGAGCTCCGCGTCGAGGAAATCACCGGCGGGGCCGAGCGGACCTGCGGCCGAGATCCTGATGCGGTGCCATCCTCCCTCGATGGGCTCGGCCTCGAAGGCGACGTCGACGAGGGTCTCCCCGAGGGCCGTCTCGAACCGATGGGGATCGCCATCCGCAGCGTTCCCGGATCGGATCACCAGTCCGGGCAGAGTCTCGATTCTCGTCGCGCCGAGAGCCGCGCGAAGCGCTTCCGATTGATCGGCGCGTCCCCATCGTTCGCGCTCGGAGAGGGGGATGACGAACTCGTGTGTCCCGAAGAGCGCCGAGCCCGTCGGGGCCTGCGCCACCAGCGCGCGAAGGAGCCTCACGTGGTAGGAGGCTTCCGCCCCCGCGTGGAGCCCTGCGGGACCGACGGGCTCCTCTCCGGCCCAGGCTTCGGGGAAGAGGCCGAGCGCGATCTCCCCCAAGAACGTGCGTTCCTCTCGCGACGTGACGACGACCGCGCCCGCGCCCGGGACCGCGGTCAAGCGCGGGAGCGCGTCACGGCCGTGCAGTCTCAGGCGTTCGACGATGACAAGCGCCGCGGCCTCTCCTCCGCGCCCTTCCGCGGCCGGGCCCGTGACCGCGGGCGCCGGCCCGCGGAGGCGCGGCAACCCGAGGAGCGCGGCCCCGCCCGCCAGGCCGATGGCCACGAGGGCGACAGCCAGCGTCCGCTCCGCCCGCCGCCGCCTCGCGAAGAGCGTTCCAACATGGGCCGGAGGCGCCGGCGCCTTCACGTGATCGGCCAGAGAATCGATCAGCCGCCTCGCCTTCTCGTCCGCTGCGTTCATCTCGAGACCTCCAGAGCACGCCGCATCGACTCCGCCGCGTGCCTCAAGTGCGATCGCACCGTCACTTCCTTCATTCCGAGGATCCGCGCCACCTCCAGGGCTGAGATCTCGGCGATCTGCGTCAGAGCCCAGACCGCCCGGCGTCTCGGTGGCAGGTCGCGAACGAGCGCCTCGAGCGCCATGTGCGCCTCCCGACTCACCAGGGCCTCGGCCGGCCCCGGCGTCGGATCACTCCAGGGGTTCTTCGTCAGGCGAGTGAGAGCCGCCGTGAAGCGCCGCGCCGCCCGCCGACTGTTGGAGCACCGGCTGACGAGAATCCGATGGAGCCAGACCGAGAATGGGGCTCGGCCCGAGTCGTACTTGTGCAGCCGGCTGAAAGCGTGGAGCAGCGTCTCCTGCACGACGTCCTCGGCCTCCTCAGGTCGGACCCCGAGGGCGATGGCGACCCGAATCATCGCCCCGCTCCGCCCTCGCCAGAGCGCTTCGGCCGCGCCGGGTGCGCCGCGGCGCGCCTGCTCGACGAGGTCCACCGGGTCGGGGTCGAGAGTCTTTGCCGTCGAGAGTGCCTGCAACCTCTGTATCGATTCCATGTGTCGTGCTCCGGGTCGCTGTGATCCATTACTCCGACGGGGCGGCGTGTGTGCAAGGCTCGATGCCGGCCCGAGGAAAGGCGCCGGCGCTCCTTTCGACGCCGTTTCGCCTCCGCGGGCCCCACATATATATACGAGTCGCCCCCCGGGGTGAACGACCCGGCGCGACCGCAGGCTTCCCGGAACCAGGCTAAGGTAAAGTGGGCGCCATGAAGACTCACTTGCGCACCACCCCGACCCTCCAGCTCTTGATCATGACCTCGGTTCTGGCCGTGACGCTCGCCCTCCCGGCGGCCGTGCGTGCCGCCGACTCCACCGATCCGGTTCGCGCCCAGATAGTCCGTCAGCACGACGAGGGCGTTCGCCGTCTCCAGGAATGGGTGCGGCAGCCCTCAATCGCCGCCGAGAACCGCGGCATGAACGAAGGGTGCGAGCTGATGATGCGCCTCGCGCGCGAGGCGGGGTTCAATCAGGTCACGCGCGTGACGACCGACGGGCAGCAGGGGGTCTTCGCGACGCTCGACGCCGGCGCGCCGCGCACCATCGGCCTCTACTTCATGTACGACGTGAAGCAGGCGGACCCCTCCGAGTGGTCCTCGCCGCCATGGGACGCCGCGCTCTTGGAGAAGGCCGGCTTCGGAAAGGTCGTCATAGGGCGCGGCGCCGTGAACCAGAAGGGACCCGAGGCGGCGTTCCTCGCGGCGCTCCACGCGATCAAGGCGGCCGGGAGGAAACCGCCCGTCAACCTCGTCCTCGTCGCCGAGGGGGAGGAGGAGATCGGGTCGCCGCACTTCCACCAGATCGTCCGCCGTCCCGAGGTGGACGCCGCGCTCAGGCGCTGCTCGGGGGTCTTCATGCCGTCGGCGATGCAGGATCCGGACGGGACGGCGTCGGTGTCGCTCGGCGCGAAAGGGGTCGTCGAGCTGGAGCTGGTCGCGAGCGGCGAGAAATGGGGAAGAGGCCCGGGGAAGGACGTCCATTCGTCCAACCGCGCGAGGCTCGACTCCCCCGCCTTCCATCTCGTCCAGGCGCTCGCGACGCTCGTGACCGCCGACGGCGATCCGGCGATCGACGGCTTCGCCGACGCCGCCCGTCCGGCCTCCGCCGCGGAAGCCGCGATGCTCGACGTCGCGGCCGCGCGCATCAAGGAATCCACCGCGATGGGCCTCCTCTCGGCGAAGACGTGGGCGCACGATCTCCCGTGGCGCGCGTCGCTCGAAAGATTCCTTTTCACGCCGACGGTGAACATCGAGGGGCTCGTCGCCGGATACACAGGCCCCGGGGGGAAGACGGTCCTGCCGCACCGCGCGGTGGCGAAGCTCGACCTGCGCCTCGTCCCCGACATGACCTACGACGGCGCGGTGGCCGCCCTCAAGGCTCACCTCGCGAAGCGGGGGTTCGGCGACATCGAGGTGAACCCGAGCGGCGGCTACGATCCGACGGGCAGCTCGGCCGACGCGCCGCTCATCCGCGCGCAGATCTCGGTCCTGAAGCGCGCGGGGCTCGACCCGATCCTCTGGCCGCGCAACGCCGGCTCGTATCCCGGCTACGTCTTCACCGCCGACCCGCTGCGGCTCCCCGCCGGCCACTTCGGCCTCGGTCACGGCAGCGGCGCGCACGCTCCCGACGAGTACTTCGTCATCGAATCGTCGAACCCGAAAGTGGCCGGCTGGGACGCCGCCGTCGGCTCGTTCGTCGACTACCTCGACGAGCTCGCGGCCATCAAGTAGCCGTCGGGGAGACGCGGCGGACTACCACTTGTGGTTCAGCGCCAGGCGCGGTGCGCGGCTCGTGTTGTCGCTGGCGGCGTGAACGCACAGATAGTGGTGGAACAACACGTCACCGCGCGACGGCGTCAGCTCGACCGGGGGACCCAGCTCGATGCGGCCCAGCTCCGCACTGAACGCGGAGAGGTACCTGTACTTCGCGGGCTCGGTCCGGGCGAGAGCTTCCAGCGTGAGGTGAGAGCCGGGCCAGACGATCGTGCCGCCGCCGTGACGCGGCACGTCGGTGAGAAAGGTCATGGCTCCGATCCGGTAGGGGCGCGGGAATGTCCGCTGCTTCCAATCGGCGAACGTGCGATCGAGGTGCGGCGCGTGCGGCCTCCACTCCCCGGTCGCCGGCTCGCGGTTGATCGTCAACGCGTGCGTGGGGCTGCGAAATCCGGCGACATCGTCTTCGGCCAGCTGCGCGGCGGCCGCCAGCATCGCGTCCGTGTAGGTCGCGGCCATGCGGCCGTCCCGAATCACGTGCGAGCCCGGTCCGAGAGCGGCCCAGGTCTCCGGAGCGCGGGGATCGGCCCCCAGCAGCTGCCACATCGCCGCTTCCGCTGCGCTCACGAGATTCTCCGGGATCAGCCCCGAGACAAGCAGGTAGCCATCGCGGCGGTAGCTCCGGATCTGTCCATCGGACAGGGGCGCGAAGCGCGTCTTGCGCCGGAGGGCGAACTCGACTCTCGCCTCGAGGCGCTCGGTCGCCCACTTGAGCTCGCGCAGATGCGCGAGACTCTCCAGCACGAACCCTGATCGCGAGGCGTTCCACATGTCGAGAATCCGCTATCCGTCATTTCTTCCGGCAAGGCGTGCTCCGGGAATGATACGGCGGTTTCGACATCGTGGACATCCATTTCCTGCGCCACCGGATGCCTGAGGGGGAGGCCCGCCGGCCGTCGAAGTTGACGGGACCGGCCCACTCCGACCTACAATGGCCCCCTGACTTCCCCCTTGCGCGCACGGCCCGCGACGGCGTCGGACGACTCGCCTGCAACCGTCGTCGCGGTCCCACGTACTGAAGCCGGAGCCGTCGAGCATGCTCATCTACGCCGCGATCGGTGCCTTTGGCCTTCTCTTCCTCCTCGCCATGCTCTTCCTCGGCGAGGTCTTCGGTGACCACGAGGTCCACGTCGACGCCGGCGGCGGCCACGAGGCCATGGAGCACGGCGCCGGACCGAGCATCTTCAGCGCCCGCGTCATCGCCTCATTCCTGACGGCCTTCGGCGGAGGGGGCGTCATCTCCCGCTACTACAATCTCTCCCACCCCGTCTCGTCGGGAGTGGGGATCGCGTCGGGGATCGTCCTCGCCGGCCTCGTCTACCAGTTCGCGACGATCCTTCACTCGCAGCAGGCGAGCAGCGAGGTCCGGATGGCGAGCCTCATCGGCATGACCGCCGAGGTGACGGTCGGCATCCCCCAGGGAGGGCTCGGTCAGGTGACGCTGGCGGCCTCGGGCGAGCGCACGACGCAGATCGCGCGATCCGCGGACGGCAAGCCCATCGCAACGGGCACCGAGGTGGTCGTGAAGGAACTGCGCGGGGACTCACTCGTCGTCGCGCGCGCCGGCGCGCCGCAGGCTGGAGGTCGATGATGCATCTTTTCGGGTTCGAGGTCTCGGCGATCACGGTCGCCCTCACGATCCTCCTGACCTTCGTCGGCATCATCGCCGCGATGGCGCTCTTCGCGCGCAACTACATCAAGGTCCCCCCCTCCGAGGTCGCGATCTTCTACGGGCGCAAGCACACCCTCGTCGACGCCCGGGGTCAGAAGTCGATCGTCGGGTTCCGCGTCGTGCGTGGTGGCGCGGCGCTTCTCATCCCCGTCCTCGAGAAGGTCGCCTATCTCTCGCTGAACGTGATCTCGATCCCGCTCAAGATCCAGCGCGCGTACACGAAAGAAGGAGCCCCGGTCACCGTCGAGGCGGTCGCGAACGTCAAGATCGCCAGCGAGGACATGGCCCTTCGGGCGGCGGCCGAACGCTTCCTCGGGATGCCACCGGAGCAGATCAAGGGGGTCATCTTCCAGACGCTCGAGGGGCACCTCCGCGCGATCCTCGGCACGCTCACCGTGGAGGAGATCAACGCCGACCGTCAGGCCTTCGCCCAGAAGATGACCGACGAGGCGGCGGTCGACCTCCGTAAGATGGGCGTCAACATCGACGTCCTGACGATTCAGCAGATCAGCGACGAGCAGGGGTACCTCGACGCCCTCGGCAAGAAGAGAACCGCCGAGGTGAAGCGCGACGCCGTCATCGGCGAGGCGCTCGCCCAGCGCGACGCGATGATCCAGTCGGCGAACGCCGACAAGGAAGGGAAGACCAAGCGCTACGAGGCCGACGTCCTGATCGCTCAGTCGCTGCGGGACAAGCAGACCAAGCAGGCCGAGTTCGATGCCGCCGTGCAGTCGAAGCAGGCCGAGGCCGCCCAGGCCGGCCCGCTCGCGACGGCGACCGCCAAGCAGCGCGTGACGGAGCAGGAGACGCGCATCGATCAGGTCCGCAAGCAGCAGGAGGTCCTCGTCCAGGAGCAGGAGGCGCTCCGCAAGGAGAAGGAGCTCCAGGCGACCGTCATCCGTCCGGCCGAGGCGGAGCGGCAGGCGACGGTCCTGAGGGCCGAGGGGGCCAAGCAGGCGATGATCGTCACCGCCGAGGCGACGCAGCGTCAGCTCCAGTTCGAAGGGGCGGGCGAGGCGGCCAAGATCGAGAGCATCGGCCGCGCGGAGGCGGCGAAGGTCCTCGCCGTCGGCGAGGCGGAGGCCGAGGTCATCAAGAAGAAGCTGCTCGCCGAGGCCGAGGGGCTCCAGAAGAAGGCCGAGGCGTGGAAGAACTTCAACGAGGCCGCCGTCCTCAACATGATCGTCGAGAAGATGCCGGAGCTGGCGCAGGCCTTCGCCACGCAGCTCGCGGGGATCGACAAGATCAACATCATCGAGATGGGAAACGGCGGAGGTGGCGGCTCCGGCGTCGGCAGGGTCATGAGCACGGTGGGGGGCGGGATGACCGCGATGCTCTCGATGCTCAAGGACCAGTTCGGCATCGACGTCGCGCGCCTCGTCCAGGCCAAGACCGACGCCGCGGCCACCGAGGCCGAAGCCCGAAGCGAGAAGAAGCCCGAGAAGCGCTGAGCCGCCGGTGCCCGACTCCCCCACCTACGTCAGCCCGGTGCCGTGGGAGGAGATCCGGCCGGACACGGCGATCATCATGTGCGTGGACGGCCGCTGGCGCCCGCACGTGCAGGAGTTCGCGACGAGCCGCCTCGGGGCCGAGGCTCACTACGACATCGTCGCGGTGCCCGGAGGGATCGAGCCCCTCACGCTCATCGATCTCGTCCCCAAGGACTTCAACTTCCTGAGGCGCCGCCTCGAGACCCTCGTCGAGTCGCACGGGACACGGCGCATCGTGGCGGTGGCGCATCAGGACTGCGGCTGGTACAAGGCGAAGCTCTTCCCGTGGCGCAGGCAGGATCCCGTGGACCGGCAGCTCGCGGATCTGAGGCGCGCGGCGCGCTGGCTGCGTGAGACGTTTCCCGGAATCACCGTCGAGACGTGGTTCGCCCGGCGGAGCCCGGAGGCGAACCCCGGCGTGATCTTCGACGCTGTGAGCTGACCGGGACGGAGCCGGCTCTCCGGCATTACAATACCCGCCGGCCCGACGCCCTCACGGCTGCGAACATCACTCGAGGACACCGCGATGCCCGTGATCCCGTTCACCGGAAACCACCAGGATCTCTCCACCGACAAGGGGTACCAGTTCAAGTTCTTCTGCGAGAAGTGCCGGAACGGCTACATGTCGACCTTCAAGATCTCGAAGCTCGGCCTCGCGGCGTCGGCGGCCCAGGTGGCCGGAAATCTCCTGGGCGGCATCTTCGGCCGGGCCGCCTCCGGCGCATACGAGGTCCAGCGCGCGATCGGGGGCGCTGCGCACGACGCTGCGCTCGAGGAGGCGGTCGCGGAGATCGCCCCCCTCTTCAAGCAGTGCACGCGGTGCGGCCACTGGGTCTGCGAGCCGGTCTGCTTCAACAAGAAGGCGCAGCTCTGCGAGACGTGCGCCCCCGACCTTCAGGAAGAGCTGGCCGCGGCCCAGGCCGTCGCGGCGAAGGATCAGGTGATCGCGAGGACGCGCGAAATCAGCTACGTGAAGGGGATCGACGTCGCCGCGGTGACGGGCGCCCTCTGCGCGAAGTGCGGCGCGAAGGCGCAGGGGGGGAAGTTCTGCGGCGAGTGCGGCGCACCGATGGCCGTGAAGAAGAAGTGCGCCGGGTGCGGCGCGGAGGCGGAGGGGAGCCCGCGTTACTGCCCCGCGTGCGGGAAGCCCCTGGGCTGAGGACCCTGCCCGCCATTGACAGATCGCCGAAATGGCGGTATAGCAAGGAGTCAAGGGGGGGAATAGCGATGACGACGTTGCGCCTGGCGGCCGTGCTCGTTCTGACCTGCGTCATCACCCCTGCCCCCGCGCAGACCGCGAATCGCGTCGCCTTCCACTCGCAGCTCAACACACGATCGGACTATGCCGGCATCTGGGGCTACACCGACGGCGGTCGCGAGTACGCCATCATGGGCGACGCCGCGGGAACGACCTTCGTGGACGTCACCGATCCGAATCATCCCGTCCAGGTGGCGCTCCAGCCCGGGCATTTCACCACGAATGCCTACCGAGACGTCAAGACGCTCGGCCACTACGCCTACATCGTCGCCTATGACGACGCCTACAGCGCCGGGGTCCAGATCGTGGACCTGTCCGCGCTCCCCGCGTCGGTCAGCCTCGTCTACGACTCGAACCAGGACTTCAACGTCGCCTCGACGGTGACGTACGACGAAAAGGGCTACCTCTATCCGGCCGCGGCCGCGGGGGTGGTCATCATGTCGCTGGCGAATCCGATCCATCCGGTGAAGATCGGGAACATCGTGTCGGTGGCCCATTCGACGGGGTACGCCTACGCGAGCCAGGTGAGAAACGACCTCGCGTTCGTCGCCTACTCATACGTCGCTTCGATCGAGACGTACGATCTGAGCGATCGCACCAGGCCCGCCGTCGTGGCGACCTTCCCGACCCCCCGCGGGTTCCCGTTCAACGAATGGCTGACGGATGACGGGCGGTACCTCTTCGTCACGGACTTCCTGATCAACCGGGGCGGGTACCTCTCGATCTACGACGTCTCGAACCCGGCAGCGCCGGTCCAGGTCTCGACCTTTCAGGGACCGAACCTTTACCATCCGTTCCACACGACCGCCCGGGACGTGCGGGTCAAGGGATCGCTCGCGTATTGCACATGGACGACGGACGGGCTGCGCATCGTCGACATCTCGGATCCGGCGCTTCCGGTGGAAGTGGGTTACTACGACACGGAGCCCTCCACCGTCCTCTCGGAGGAGCCCGTCGGCGGGCGGGGGGTTTACCCCCTCCTTCCCTCGGGGAACATCCTGGTCAGCGATTACGAGCGCGGCCTCTTCGTCCTCTCCTTCTCCGCGCAGTACGGGATCTTGACGGGGACGGTGCGCGACGCGACAACCGGTCTACCGATCTCCGGCGCATCGGTGCGGCGCATGGGAGACGACGCCCCGGCCAGAACCGGCTCCGACGGACGCTACGCGGTGGACGCCGATCCCGGGCCGGTGACACTCGGGGCAATCGCCCCCGGTTACCACGGGGCGCTCGTCTCCGCCGTGGCGACGGTTGGCCCCCGGCAATCCGTGGACATCGTCCTCCAGCGTCTGCCCACCGGATCGCTCTCCGGCGTCGTCGGGGGAGACGGATCGCTGGCGGGAGCGCAGCTCTTTCTGACCGGGACCGGCTTTCTCGCCACCACGGGCCCCGGCGGGAGCTATTCGTTCCCCGCCGTCCCGCGCGGACTCTACACGCTCGTGGCCTCGAGCCCGGGCTTCGCCCCCGCAAGCGCCACGGTCACCGTGCAGGGCGGGACGACGGTCTCCGTCGACCTGACGCTGGCCCCCGCCTTCCTCTACCTCGATATGGAGAGCGATCCCGGGTGGAGCCTGGACCCGTACGGCACGGACGACGCCATTCGAGGAGCCTGGGTCCGTGCCGATCCCACCGGCTCGTCGCTTCCCTACTATGGTGCGTTGAAACCGGAGGACGATCACACCCCGGCGCCGGGAAAGATGGCGTTGGTGACAGGTCCTGGGGAGGCGGGCGGCGACCCCTTCTTTGCGGGGCTCTTCCACGGCACGACGACTCTCCAGACGCCGTACTACGACGTCTCCACACTCGCCCATCCCGTCGTCTCCTTCTCGTCGTGGTTTAAGTGGACGTTTCTTTCTAATGCGGTCTTCGAAGTGGAAGGCTCGACGGACGCGGGGCAGACGTGGTTCGATCTCTCGACAAGGGAGGCGGGACTCGAGAGGGACGTTCCTCTGACCCCCGCTCGATGGGCCGAGGTCCACCGAAGCGTCGAGACGCTCCCGACCCCTCCGGCTTCGCTGTCCGTCAGATTCGCAGCGCGGGACTTCAACGGTTCGGCGGAAGCCGTCACCGAGGCCGGCATCGACGATTTCCGGATCGTCGATTCCTGCGACGCGAGGGCCCTCCCGGGAACCCCCGACGGCGACGGCGACGGGATCATCGACGAATGCGATCCCTGTCCGAACGACGCCTTGAACGATTCCGACGCCGACTGGATCTGCGCCGACGCCGACAACGCACCGTTCGCCCGCAACCCCCAGCAGCAGGACGCCGACCTCGACGGCGTGGGCGACGCGGGGGACAACTGCCCGACCGTCTACAACCCCGATCAGGCCGACAACGATGTTGACGCCCTTGGCGACGCCTGCGACCCGGACGACGACAACGACGGTGTCCCGGACCTCGCAGATGGTGACAGGGACGGTGACGGCATCGCCGACGCCGCGGACGACTGCCCCGGCTCCTTCAATCCGGGCCAGCACGACCTGGACGGCGACGGGCTCGGGGACGTCTGCGATCGGGACGACGGTCTGGTGACGGGGCTCGCGGTCCTCGACGCCCCCGGCTCGAACCAGGCGGACTCCCAGGGGATAGATCTGCGCTGGACCGCCGAGACGGGGAACGTCGTCTACAACGTCTACCGGGGCCTTTTCGAAGGAGGCGGTTCCCTCGCGGAGGCCGAGTGCCTCACGAAGGTCTCCGGAGCGCACGCTGTCGACAAGGCGAGCCCCCCTCCCGGGCGCGCCTTCTTCTACGTCGTGACTCCCGTGGTGTCGACGCCGGATTCGCGGGCGGGCTTTCCGCGGGAGGAGGGGGCGGAGGGTTCTCCGGGGTACAGCCCTTCAGGTACCCCGCACGTTCTCATCAACCGCTGCCCGAGGCCGGCGCCGATCTACCCGACCGCCGCGGGCTCCTCGAACTGAAGAGCCCGGCATCGACGCGGACTACGTGCCCTTCCCCGTCATCTTCTGGAACCTGGGGAGACTCCAAAGAGGCGCCCAGACCCGGTCGAGCTTGAGGCGGTTGGCGGCGGATCCTCCGGGCATCGAGAGGAGTCGGCCCAGGAGGTCGAGCGCGGCATCATTGTCGCCGACCATCACATAGACCTGCGCCAGCGACTCGAGATACCGCGGCCCGTCGACTGCGTCGCTCGAGATCGGCGCGATGTCCATCGCCAGCTTCGCCTCCCGCACCGCCTCGTCCTTCCGCCCGAGACAGGCGAGCGCGAGGCCCAGCGCTGATCGCATCCGCGCGTCCCTTGGGGTCCTCGCGATGTCGTCGACGAGGCTCTTCCGGGCCGACTCGCAAGCGACCTGCGCGCGCGCGCGATCGTTGAGCAGCAGGTAGGTGGACCCCTTCAGCAGCGAGATTGGGAGGTAGGCGTCCGACGTGTCGAGGGCGTCCTTCGGAAAGGCGTCGAGCCGGTCGAGCGATTCCTTGAGCCTTCCGTCCAGGGCGTCGAGATAGCTTTCCAGTCCAGGTAACTCCGGGAAGGCCCGTGGGTCGATCTTCCCGAGGGTCTCCCGCGCCCCCCGCGTGCTTCCTTCGGCCTCGACCTGGACGAACAACTTCGTCACATATGCAAACGGGGCCTCCGGCGCCAGCGAGATGGCGATGTCTGCGAAGCGGAGCGCTTCTGGATATCGCCGCAACATCTGGTACGTTCCGCTGAGGTTGCTCGCCAGATCGATGTTCCTCGGGTTCAGCGCGAACGCCTTCTCCGCCGCGCCGATCGATTCGCCCCAGTGTCCCTGGCGCCTCCACATGTAGGACATCGCCTCGAGAGCCTCGGGATCGTCCTCGCGGCCGGCGGCGGCGAGGCGGAATTCCTCGACAGCCTGGACGTAATCGCGCCGCCCCCAGTAGAAGTAGTACCCCAGGGCCAGATGGCCTTCGCGCAGCATCGGCTGCAGGGCGAGCGCCCTGTCGGCGCACTCCCGGGCCTTCCCCAGCCGCTCCTCGGTGAAATCAAAGTGGTTCTGGTAGACGGTGGAATGGAGCTTGGAGAGCGTCGCCCATGCGAGGGCGAACTTCGGATCGAGCTGGACGGCCTGCGCCAGGAGCTGGACGGCCTGCTCCCCGATCTCACGGTTGAAGTTCGGCGAATCCACTTTCTCCTTGCCGCGAAGGTAGATCTGATAGGCGTCCAGGTTCTGCGTCGACTGGCTGACCATCGCCTGTCGCTCGGGAGCGCGCATCGCGACCCCCAGCTTCTGGACGACCTGATCGGCGATCTCCGACTGCACCTCGAAGATGTCCTTCATCTCCCGGTCGTAGCGGTCCCCCCAGAGCTGCGTATCGTCGGCGACGCGGACGAGCTGCGGCGTCACGCGCACGCGGCTCGGCCCCGCGCCTCCCCGCTCCCATCGGACGGTTCCCGCGAGGACGAAGTCCACGTCGAGCTCCGAGCCGATCTGCTTCGTGTTCTTGTCGGTCTTCGCATACTGCACGGCGCTGGTGCGGGAGATGACACCCAGACCGCTCACCGAGGCCAGGCGGCTGGTGATCTCCTCCGTCATTCCGGCGGCGAAGTATCCGTCGTCGGGCGCCCCGAGGTTCTCGAACGGAAGAACGACGATCCGCTGCCGGCGATCCTCCGAGCGGCCGCCCGCCGCGGCTGCGGCTTCGCCGCGATCCGCCGACGCCGGAATCTTCGCTGCCGCGCCACCGCGCCAGCCTCGCAGCGCCAGGAATCCCGCAACGCCGAGCCCCGCGACGACGACGGCCGTCGCGGCGTAGCCGATTTTCTTCCCGAGGCGCCCCGACGTCGCCGCCCCGGAGACCGGCGTCACCTCGGAGCGCCGCAGCTCGCTCGTGACCGCCTGGATCTCTCCCGAGTCGGACTCCTGCTTCAGCGTCGCGAGCTCCGTGGCCAGGCCGCGGGCGCTGTGGAATCGCCGGGCCGGTCCTTCATCAGGCAGCGACTCACGATGCGCGCCAGGTCGCGCGGCAGGCTCGCATTGAGCTGTGTCACGGGCGGCGGATTGTCCTTGAGGATGGAGGAGAGAAGCGACACGGCCGTGTCCCCGCTGAAGGGCCTCCCCCCCGTGCTCATCTCGTAGAGGATGATCCCCAGCGTGAAGACGTCGGACTGCGAGTCGATCGCCTTCCCCTCCGCCTGCTCGGGGGACATTTAGGCGACCGTGCCGACGATGCGACCCTCCGCGGTCAGGGCTGTCGTCGGGAGGCGCGAGCCCTCGGCGATATCCCCGAACATGCCGCTGATTTTCGCCAGGCCGAAATCCAGGACCTTCACCCTGCCGTCCCGGTTGACCAGAATGTTTTCCGGCTTCAGGTCCCGATGCGTGATCCCCTGCTGGTGGGCCGCCGCGATCGCCTCCGCCATGGGGATCGCCAGATCCAGGAGCCTCGGGAGCGGCAGCCCGCCCGGAGCCAGCACCTGCCGGAGCGTCTGCCCTTCGACGAGCTCCATCGTGATGAAGATGACCCCGGCCGCCTCTTCGACGGAATGGATGGTCACGATGTTCGGGTGGTTCAGCGCCGCGATCGCTTTCGCCTCCCGCTCGAACCGCTCGCGCCTCTGCGGGTCGCGAGCCGTCTCCTCCGGCATCAGCTTCAGCGCGACCTTCCTCCCGAGCTTCGTGTCCTCGGCCTCGTACACCTCACCCATGCCACCCGCCCCGATCTGGCGGAGGATGCGGTAATGGTTCAGGGTCTGGCCGATCAGCGTCGACAAGGAGATCTCCCGCGAGTCAAGCGATCATTCTATCCGGGCGGCTACCTCGACACCTGTCGGCGCCGGAAGCAGTCGGCCGCGTGGTCGTTCACCATGCCGACCGCCTGCATGAAGGCGTAGCAGATCGTGGAGCCGACGAAGCGGAAGCCGCGCGCCTTGAGGTCCACGCTCAGCGCGTCGGACTCTGGGGTCGTCGCGGGCACGTCCCCGGGGCGACGCGGCGCATCGGCCTTCGCCTCCCTCGGGGCGAACCGCCAGACGTAGGCGTCGAAGCTGCCGAACTCCTCCTGGACTGCGAGGAAGGCCTTCGCGTTGCCGATCGCGGAGGCGATCTTCAGGCGGTTGCGCACGATGCCGGCGTCGGCCATGAGCACTCGCGCGCGCCTGGCGTCGTAGCGCGCGACCTTCTTCGGATCGAACCGGTCGAACGCGCGGCGGTACGCCTCGCGCTTGCGGATGATGGTCGTCCACGACAATCCCGCCTGGGCCCCCTCGAGGACGAGGAACTCGAAGAGCCGCCGGTCGTCGTGGAGGGGAACGCCCCACTCGGCGTCGTGGTAGGCGATTTCCTCGGGGCTTCGCAGCGCCCAGTGGCATCGTGTGGGTTCCATGCGGGCGGCCATGAGATGCCGGCCATGCTCACATCGAGGCTCGGGAAGCGCAAGAGCCCGCGGGGCGCGACGCGGGGTATGCTTCGAGACCAGACTGGAGGCGAACCGCGCATGATCCCCTGGAGAGAGCTCGGCCGCGCGACGATCCCCGGGCAACCGGCGCCGCTCGTCCTGTCGCAGCGCGACACCGAGTTCGTGCTGCGCGTCGGCCCTCATCTGCTCATGAGCAGCCGCGCGCACGGGACGGAGGAGATCCTGGCCGAGCTGGCGTGCGCCCGCATCGCCGGCCGCGCCGGCGCGCGCGTCCTTGTCGGCGGCCTCGGGATGGGGTTCACGCTGGCCGCCGCGCTGCGGCACGCGCCGCCCGACGCGCGCGTCGAGGTCGCCGAGCTGGTCGGCGCCGTCGTCGAGTGGAACCGCGGGCCTCTGGCACACCTCGCCGGCCGGCCGCTCGATGACTCGCGCGTCACCGTCCACGAGGCGAACGTGGCCGACGTGATGCGCGAGCGAACCGGCGCCTTCGACGCCATCCTGCTCGACGTCGACAACGGACCCAGCGGCCTGAGCCGCACCGCGAACGAGGGCCTGTACTCCCACGCCGGCCTTCGCACGGCGCACCGCGCCCTCCGGGAAGGCGGAGTCCTCGGCGTCTGGTCCGTGGCCCCGGACCCGAAGTTCACGGAGCGGCTTGGCGACGTCGGGTTCAGGGCCGAGGTCCATGTCGCCCGCGCGCGCCGGAACAAGGGGGGGCGGCACACGCTCTGGATCGCGGCTCGGAAATGAGCTGAGCGCCGGGCTCAGCGCGACCTGCGAAGCACCGCGCCGAGAATCGACGGGCCCGGCTTGTCCGACTGGGTCGTGATCCAGATCCGGATTGCCCCGGTCTGCGGGATCGACTCATCGGGGAGGGCGTACGTCAGCTCCCTCAGCCCTATCGGCTTCTCCCTCTTCACGTCCCCCTTCGCGATCCGGATCCCGTTCGCGCTCACCTCGAAGCTCCCGTCGCTCCCGCTCCACGCGAGGAGCGAAAGCTGAAGCCCCTTGCGGACGGCGCCCGGATCCAGCTCGAAGCGGACGTAGGCGTAACGCTCCTTCTGGAGGTTCCAGGCGGGACGTCCGAGAGCCATCTCGACCGTCGCCCCCGAGGTGTCGAGAGCGTGGGAGATGCCCGACGGCGCGTCTCCGGCCGAAAGCCGATCGAGGGCGCGCGCCTCGGTCGTCTTCCGTTCCTCCTCGCGGCGGGTCCACTCGGCCTCGGAGATCCTGTCGAAGTACACCGGACCGTACGCGTGGTGCGACTTGTAGTAAGGAATGAACCTCACGTCCGCGGGTCGCGCGATGCCGGAGGTCCTGAAGGTCAGCGGGCCTTCGCCGGCGGCCGGCTGGATGTGCGACGCGAGAGAGCGATCCTCCCCCACCAGCACCGGTATCGGACCTGCAGGTTTCCCTTCGGCGCCGAGATCGGCCGCGAGAAGGATGGGGCCGAAGAAGAGGGCGATCTTGTCGGGATCGTCCGGCGTCGCCTCGACGCGGATCCCCATCGGAAGGCGGACCTCGACGAGATCTCCGTTCTTCCACTTGCGATCGATGGTGGCGTAGGGAGAGGAATCTCCGGAGAGCGCGACAGGCTCGCCGTTGAGGCGGAGCGTCACAGGCGAGGCGGCCCAGCGGGGATTGCGGATCCTCAGCGCGAACCGGCCGCCGGGTCCCTCGATCTTCAGGCGGGTGGACTCCTCCTCCGGGAAGCGCGTCTCCTGGGTGATCGCGATCCCCTTCTCCCGCCACTCCACCCGGGAGGCCACGAAGAGGTTGACGTAGAGGCTGTCGGCGTCGTGGAAGTAGATCGCGTCGGTGTAGCGGGGAGGGTTCTCCCATCCCGTTCCGACGCAGCACCAGAAAGAATCGTTCGGTGTGCTGTACTCCTTCGGCTCGCCGGCCAGCGGAACGTAGTAGCACTTCATGCCGGTGCCCGGCTCGATCGACGCGAGGATGTGGTTGAAGAGGGCGCGCTCGGCGTAGTCCGCGTACTCCGCCTTCGGCTCCCACGTGATCAGGTGCCGCGTGAGCTTGAGCATGTTGTAGGTGTTGCAGGTCTCCGAGGTACTGCCGGTGAGCCGGCGCGAGAGCTTTCCGGGAGGGCCGAAGTACTCCCCCTCGCTGTTGCCGCCGTTGGCGTACGTGTGGCTCCGGACGACGGACTCCCAGAAGAATGTCGAGATGCGCCGCATCGCCGCGTCTCCCGTCAGCTCGTAGTCGCGGGCGGCGCCGATGACCTTCGGGATCTGGCAGTTCGCGTGAAACCCCTCCAGCTTGTCCTCCCCGGCCGCGAGGGGATCGAGCACCTCCTTGTGGTAGAAGCGGCGCGAGAGATCGAGGAACTCCTTCTCGCCGGTGCGGGCGTAGAGCTCCGCGAGCGCCTCGCTCATCCCTCCGAACTCGGCGTAGAGCATCTTCTGCCAGGCCGCGTCGTCGAGGCTCCTCGTCGTCCGGACAGCCCATCGCCCGAACCGATCCGCGAGGCGGAGGGCCTTCTCGTTTCCGGTGCACCGGTGCGCGTCGAGGAGCCCCGCGAAGATCTTGTGGATCGTGTACCAGGGTGCCCAGAAGTCGTTGATGTAGTTCTGGCGCACGTTGAAGAAATCGCCCTTCTCGATGTCGCGGATGAGGGCGTCCTGGTTCGGGATGGCGCCGATGTACCCGTCGCCGCGAGCCTCCTGGACGCGCGCGAGCTCGTCCACGATGTAGTTGACGCGGTCGAGGAGGCGCGGGTCGCGCGAGGTCGAGTAAGCCAGCGCGCACGCCGAGAGGTAGTGGCCGAGCGAGTGGCCCGAGAGCCCCTCGGACTCCCAGCCGCCGTAGACCTCGCCCTTCGGCCGGAGGCCGCTGTACGCCAGAAATCGGTGGAGGAGGCGGTCCGGCTCGATCGAGAGCAGGAACTTCGTGTTGTCGTCGAAGGCCTTCAGGAACGGCCCGTCGAGAAGGCGCACGTCGGAGCCCTCGAAGGCATGGATCCGGATCGCGGCCTTGTCGGCCACCTTCTCGTAGGACGGGGCAGGCTCCGCGGCGAATGCCGTGAACGAAATGGCGAGCGCGGCGAGGACGGAAGGTCTCATCGGGTCTCTCCCTTCGCCTTCGTTACCTTGTCGAGACGCTCCAGCGCGCCGCGGTAGACGGCGGCCTCCGAGGGGCGATCGAGCCGATCGTAGATCTCCGCCGTGCGCATCAATTCATGCCGCC
The DNA here is from genome assembly GCA_016195325.1 of Acidobacteriota bacterium. Classification (NCBI taxonomy): domain Bacteria; kingdom Pseudomonadati; phylum Acidobacteriota; species Acidobacteriota bacterium. The sequence continues at coordinate 6,454 of JACPZX010000066.1, read as the reverse complement.
TCGTGTCGGCGGCCTCCGTCGACTTCAGAAGCGACGCTCTCGCCTGCCGCAGGAGATCCTCCGCCTCCTGTGACTTCCCCTGCGCGGCCAGACATCGTCCGAGCGCGTTGAGCACGAGGGCGTAGGAGGGCTCCTCCTCCAACGGCCTTCCGGTCTGCCGCGAGGTCGAGCTCAACAGGCGCATCGCCTCGCGCAGTTCGGGTTCCGCCTCCACCGGGCGCCCCTCCTCCATCAGGAGCGACCCCAGCTCGTCCAGAGGATTCCACCGATCCGGTGAATCGGCCCCCGATCGCTCGCCGATCGCATCCAGCCAGCGGCGCACGAGCCTCTCCCCCTCCGGCAGGTGACCGAGCCGCTCCTCGACGACCCCGCGGTTGCCGTACAGATCGGGCATGAGGCTGACGTAATCCGTCGGTCGTCGCTCGGCCATCCGCCGGGCCGACTCGAGCTCCTCCAACGCCCCCTGATAGTCGCCGAAACACTGCCGGAAGTAGCCCAGATTGGTCCTCGCCCTGGCGACGAGCTCATAGTCCTCGCCGAATGACTGAACCCAGATGCGCAGCGCCTCCCTCTCATGGACCTCCGCCTCCGTGCACCGGCCACGCTCCGCCAGCGCCACGGCGAGGTTGTTCTGCGAGATGGCGATCAGACCGTGATCCTTCCCGAGCACGTCGAGACGCCCGGCCAGAATCTCCTGGTCCATGGAGATCGCTTCCTCGAGGCGTCCCTGCGTCTGGAGGTTGTACGAGAGGTCCGAGAGGACGTTGAGATGGACCATATTGCGTTCGCCGTAGGCGGCCTTCATGATGGAAGCCGACTCCCGCAGCAACGCTTCCCCTTCCTGCCGGCGGGCCAGATCCGTAAGCGTGACGCCCAGAGTATTCAGGGTCCGGCCTCGCAGCGGGTCGGAACCGCCCGGCGACGTCTTCTGCATCACCAGCGATTCCTCGGCGGCCTTCCGCGACTCCTCGAGCCTCCCCCGCCGGTAGAAGATGTCCGCCAGCACGTTGAGGCTCTCGGCAACGTCCGCTGGGTCCCCCTGAGCGTGGCGGAAGACCTCGAGGGCGCGTCTGGCCTCTCTCTCGGCCTGCGCGGAACGGCCGTCCGCGCTGAGCTGCTGCGCGAGGTCCAGGCGGGCCCGGGCTGTCTCGGGGTGGTCCTCCCCATACAGCTCGATCCGGAGAGCCAGCGATTTCGCCAGTTGCTCTCTCGCCCCGTCGCCCACTCCCAGCGCCTTGTAGGTCAACCCGAGAGTGCGATGCAGCTCCGCGGAGACCTCGGGCTGTCCCTCGAGCCCCTTGTCCATCCGTCCGGCCGCCTGATCGAGCACCTCGCGGATGCTCACCTTCCCCCCGTCACTTGCGGGATCGGCGGCCGCCAGCATCTCCTGGAGGAACGAGTTGATGCGCTTCGCCTTGCGGGCCTCGCTCTCCGCTCTGAGTCGCTCGCGGCGCTGGATGCCGAGCTGAACCGTCACCGTGATGCTGAACGCGAGGAGAAGGATCACGCCCAGCGCAATCGAGACGAATATCGCGCGGTGGCGCCCCACGAGCTTCCGCACCTGGTAGATGGCGGTCGGCGGGCGCGCGCGAATGGGCCGCGAGTCGAGGTATCGTTCGAGATCTTCGGCGAGATCGGCGGCGCTCCCGTAGCGTCGATCGGGCTCCTTTTCGAGACACTTCCCGACGATCGTCGCGAGGTCTTCGTCCGGCCGGCCCGACACCGTCGATCCCGGGCCCTTGAGCGGTCGCGCCGGCTCCTCCACGATCCGCCGCACCGCCTCGTGCATCGGCTGACCGGCGATGTCGTACGGCAGCCTCCCCGCGAGCAGCTCGTAGAGCACGACTCCCAGCGCGTAGACGTCGGACCTCGTGTCCACGGCGCCGACGCGACCGGCGGCCTGCTCGGGGCTCATGTATTCAAGAGTCCCGATGACCTGGCCCGTGCGGGTGCGGAACTCGGTGCCCAGCCCCGGCGCTTCGAGCGCCTTGGCGATGCTGAAGTCGATGACCTTCGGCACCACCTGGCCCTCCTCCTCGGTGACGAGGATGTTGGACGGCTTGAGATCCCTGTGGATCACGCCGCGCCGGTGGGCATGGCGGACCCCGCGGCAGACGCCGAGGAAGAGCTCGACGCGGCCGCGGAGGGAAGCGTCGTGGGCCCTGCAGTGCTCCGTGATCGGCACCCCGCGCACCAGCTCCATCACGAAGTAGGGGCGCCCCTCGTCCGTGGTGCCGGCGTCGTACAGACGCGCCACGTTGGGATGGTCCATCATCGCCAGGGCCTGTCGCTCGAGCTCGAACCGCGACATGGCGGCCGCCGAATCGACCTCGGCCCGCACCAGCTTGAGGGCCACTTCCCTGTGGACCGGCTCCGTCTGCTCGGCCCGGTACACCACCCCCATGCCTCCCTCGCCCAGCAGCTCGAGGATCATGTAGGGGCCGATCCTGTCGGGGAGGAGCGACCTGGGCAGGGATTGCGCGGCGTCGGCCGCGACGCGAGCCGCCGGCGCGAAGAGCCCTTCGGTTCCCGCTCCCCCCTCCGCCCGCTCGTCGGCGGCGAGCATCGCCTCGATCTCCGACCGCAGGGCGGCGTTCCCGGCGCAAGATCTTTCGAGAAAGGCCGGCCGTGCTTCCGGGGGGAGGGCGCAGGCTTCGAGGAAGATCCGGGTCAGGGTGTCCGGCCGGCTCACGCGGAGCTCTTCCCCGGAGACAGCTCCTTCATGAGCCAGGCGCGCGCCACCCTCCAATCCTCTCTCGCGGTGCGCTCCGAGATCCCGAGGTGGGAGGCGATCTCCGCGGCGCCCATCCCGCCGAAGAGGCGCATGTCGGAGATCTGTCCCTGTCGCGCGTTGCGCTGCGCCAGACGGGTGAGCGCCTCGTCGAGTGCCAGCAGCTCCACCGATCCGTCGGGGGCGGCGCTCATCCCATCGGCCAGAGTGACGCGCCGCAGATTCCCTCCGCGCTTCACGCTGGCGGCGGCGCGGGCGCGCTCCACCAGGATCCGGCGCATCTGGATGGCCGCGAGGGCGTAGAAGTGGTTCCTTCCGTGCACGTCGAGACGCCGGCTTCTCATCAGCCGCAGGTAGGCTTCATGCACCAGGGCGGTGGGCTGGAGCGTGCCGCCGGGGCGCTCCCGCCTTAGATACCTGGCCGCAAGGGCCCTCAGCTCGTCGTACACGAGCGGGAGCAGGCTCTCTGCCGAGATCTCCTCCGCCATCTCTCTCCCGCCATTCGCCCGGACCTCGCCGCTCCGGGCGAGTTTTCTCGCTTACAAGTATACGGCGGGAGTCCGCCAGCGAATAGGTGAAGGCAAGGAGAGGGAGGCTTACATGGGCTCGCGAACGGGAGCGAACACGCGCGTGGTGGCGCTCGCCGCCATTGCCTCGATCGCCGGGATCACCGCCAGTGCCGGCTCCCCGCCAGGTCCGGGCGTCAACGACAGGTACTACCGGTTCGAGGAAGGAATCGCGGGACAAGCAGCCACGGGCGCCGGCAGCATCGTGGATTCCATCTGGAACTCGCACGACGGCACCCCTGGCGGCGGTCCTGTCTACAGCTCCGACGTGCCGATGGCGGTGATTCCTCTGACCGGACAGCCGAACACGCTGTCGCTCTCGTTCAATGGCGCGCAGTCGATTCTCTTCGATTCGTTCTTCCTGCTTCACCGCACCTTTGGCGACGCGACCCTCGAGTTCTTCATCAAGGTGCCCGACCAGCAGCACCATGCGATCTTCTGGACGAGGCCGGACGACAATGAGAATCGCTTCAACATCAACATCAACCCCGGTGGGGTGGTGAATGCCGATTACAGCGGACCGCTACTCCAGAGGCACTATCCGTTTCAAGGCCTGCAGCTCCCCGTCAACCAGTGGTCCCACGTGGCGATCGTCAAGGACACGATCTCTCACGCGCCGGCGCACTTCTACCGCGTCTACGTGAACGGCGCTCTCATCGGGAACGGGGTCGTCGATCCGAACCCCGATGAACCGGATCCCGGGCTCATGTGGACGATCTCAGGGCGAATCGGGTACCAGATGTTCGGTCTGCTCGACGAAGTGCGGCTGACCCAGCGCGCACTCCAGCCCTGCGAGTTCCTGATTTCCTCCGCGCCCTGCCTCGGAGTCTGGACCCTCACCGGGAGCATGAGCAAGACTCGCTCCCACCACACCGCGACACTTCTCCTCGACGGGCGGGTCCTCGTGGCCGGGGGGGGAGTCGATTCGATTTCGTGGGATACCCACGCCGAGCTCTACGATCCGGTGTCGGGCACCTGGAGCGTGACCGGCAGTATGAACAGGATCCATCCGCACTCGACCGCGACCCTGCTCCCGGATGGCAGGGTGCTCGTTGCCGGACTCATCGGTTGCCGCGGCGAGCCGGGAACCGGCGCCGAGGTTTACGACCCCAACACCGGGACCTGGACGGAGACCAGCAATGTGCACATCCTCCGGTTGAACCATTCCGCGACGCTCCTGCCGAACGGGAAGGTCCTCGTGGCGGGCGGCAACAGTTGCGGTACCACCCTGGTCGATGCCGAGTTGTACGACCCTGCCACCGACACCTGGAGCACGACGGGCACCATGAGTCAGGCCCGCGACCTTCATCAGTCGGTCCTGCTGCCAAACGGCCGGGTGCTCGTCGCAGGAGGGGCGATCAACTATGAACCTCCTTACGCCGTTTTCTCCAGCGCCGAGCTGTACGACCCGGCGACGGGAACGTGGGCGCCGACGGGGAGCATGAGCTTCCCCCGCAGGAACCATGCAATGGCGCTGCTGCCGAACGGCAAAGTCCTCGTCGCCGAAGGCTGGAACGATTTCGGCCAACCCGTATTTCCGACCATCGCCGAGTTGTACGACCCGGCGACGGGCACCTGGAGCCCTACCGGGAGCCTGAACTCTCCTATTCGCGTGAATGCGCCGGCGGTCCTGCTGCACAACGGCCAGGTGCTCGTGTCCGGAGGAGGTGACTACTTCGACCCGATGGCGAGCGCCGAGCAGTACGACCCGGCGACGGGCGCCTGGACCAATACGACGTACATGCACTACAACCGCAACCTCCATACGGCGACGCTCCTCCAGGACGGCAGGGTCCTCGTGGCTGGGGGCGAATCGCAGGGCGTCACCGCCGACAACAACGAGGTGTACCGGGTGGCCAATGCCCGGCCGATCGCCAACGCGGGGCCCGACCAGACGGTGAGCTCGGGAACGCTGGTGACTCTGGACGCCTCCGCCAGCTCCGACCCTGAAAACGACCCTCTCACGTATGCCTGGGAGCAATCTTCCGGACCGGCGGTGTTCTTGAACCTGGCGAATCCCGTCCATCCGACGTTCGTCGCCCCCGGAGTGCCCTGCACCGGCGCCACTCTCGCGTTCCAGCTCATCGTCAATGACGATCAATCGACCAGCCTCCCGGATTCTGTCGGCGTCACCGTGACAACGGGCGGCGACATGGACGGCGACGGCGTCGCGGACACCTGCGACAACTGCCCGACGGTGCCGAACTCCAATCAGGCCGACGGCGACGGCGACGGGCTCGGGGACGCCTGCGACAACTGTCCTTCCATCACGAACGCGAACCAGGCCGACAGCGACAACGATGGTCGCGGCAACGTCTGCGACAACTGTCCCACCACTCCGAACCCGACACAGACGAACGCCGACGGTGACGCGTACGGCGCCGCATGCGAGTGCGACGACCAGCACGCCTCCGTCTACCCGGGCGCTCCTCAGATCTGCGACGGCCTCGACAACGACTGCAACGATCCGACTTGGCCGGCCGTCCCCGCGAACGAGGCCGACACCGACGGCGACGGGGTGCGCGACTGCGCCGACAACTGCCTGAGGACTCCCAACCCCGGCCAGCAGAACACCGGCGGCGGCGCGTGCGGGGACGCCTGCGACCCCGTGGCCGTGACCGTCCGCTTCACTCCGCAGACGCTGAACAAGCAGTCGGAAGGGAACTACGTCAAAGCTCACATCGACCTGGGCCCCTACCACACGGCCGCCCTCATCGATCCGAACCAGCCTCTCGAGCTCTCTGTGGCCGGCGGGACACCGCTCGATGACGTGGGAAGACAGATCACGGGAAACTCGATCGACGTCAGCTTCTCGCGACTCGACGTCCAGATGGCTTCACCGCTCGGTGACAACGTCGAGTTCCGGCTGATCGGCCTTCTGAACTATGGCTGCGGGCTCGAGGGGGTCGATCACGTGCGCGTCATCCAGGAGGGGAAGGTTCACACCAGCGAGAACGACTGGTCCACCGTCCTCGACGACGCGCCCCGCGGCACGGTGGAAAGTCTGCGGACGAGCAGCAACGGCAATCTCGGTGCGGCCGTCTGCGTCACGAACCTCCTCTCCAACGAGAGCTTCAGCATCAACACCGACACCCAGACTCCGCCGCTGGGGAAGGCGTTCTTCTACCTCTACAAGTTCTGCAACGGATCGCCGAGC